>CAYRVM010000008.1:0-7473 GCA_964427575.1 uncultured Oscillospiraceae bacterium
TGATGAGAATTTAATAGATCTAAAAGCAGTTTGATAATTCGCGGCCGTTGTGCTCCCAGATAAGGTAAGTACTCCATTTGTTGAATTATAACTACCTGTTATACCTGCTTGATTTGTAAAACTTAAGGTGTCGCCTGATTGAAATCCACCGTCAATATATACCTTAGCTCCTGTAATGTCATCTCCTGTAAACACAATTCCGCTATCAACTGTCACTGGAGATCCTCCAACTCCATAAATTGGAGTTGAATTTGAGATTGATATCTCTGTTGCATTGGGAATCAAAGTGGAAATTTGAACAATAAAAGCTACAGTAAAAAGTATTACAACATATTTCCATGTGTTATTTTTTATGTTCATAATTGTTACCTCAACTTCTAACTCTTTTATTAGAACAATAAGCTCAAATAAAAGCGTTACCGCTCTTTACTTTGACAATATCTTTTATATATAATACAACAATTATTATCTTTATTCAATCCCACGCAAGGACAATATGCTTGAATTTATCTACTTTTTTAAGTTGAAAGTTTCAGCGACTTTTCACAATCGGACTATATTTTCTTCGCATATCCTTACTGAAGAAAGTGTATTGGGTAAACATAATCATTTTATCTCGCTTTTTAAATTAAAAGCACAGCCCCTGATCTCGCAAGAGTTCAGGGGCAATTCTGATTTTCTACATCTATCAATTATTAATTCTCATTGTCAGCATAATCTTAACAACTTTGATTAAGATTGTGCACTTGGGTCGATAGGTTTTTTCGTTACTGTTGCCGCTGGTTTCTCAGGGTGCACATTAATTGGCAATACCCCAGCCAATTCGCCGATAACATTCACTAGTTCGCTTCCAGTTGGTACCACAATCTTGGCATTATTTTTAAGTGCAGTTTCCATTGCTTGCAGTTTTCTAAGAAGTTGTGCATTCCCAACGAAATATGTTTCTGCGGCTTGGTTTACTAGTTTTATCGCCTGAGCTTCGCCTTCAGCTTCTAAGATTTTAGCCTGCCTGATACCTTCTGCACGCTTGATTTCCCCTCTTTTAACACCATCCGCAGTAGTTTCAGCAGCAGTTGCAAAGTCGATGGCTGCGATCTTCTCATTTTCCGCCTTAACGACCTTGTTCATTGTTTCCTGAACATCTTTCGGTGGGTCGATTTCTTTAAGTTCTGTTCTAGTAATTTCTAATCCCCACTTTTGTGTTTCCTGCTCAAGTGTCTGATGTAAATCTGAGTTAATAACTCCTCTTTCGCTATTAGCAGAACGAAGAGACATTGTTCCTATGATATTTCTAAGGGTAGTTCTCGCTAGATTTACTACCTGATCTTTATAGTTATTTGCATTGTATTGCGATGCTTTGACGCTTTCTTCCACTGGCTTTACTCTAAAGTAAACCTGCGCATCAACGGTTGCATTAAGATTGTCGTTTGTAATAATTACCTGTGGTTCTGCATTGACCATCTGCTCAGTAATATTTACCTGATAAAGTCTCTGAATCAAAGGTATAATCCAATGAAATCCTGGGTCTGCATATTTTGTATATTTACCGAGAGTCTCAATCAGGCCTCTATGCGTAGGTCTTACAATTCTAATTCCACCAAAGAATATTGCTAAAATCAAGAATACTATTACATAAATTATTAATTGTGTTAACATTTTTTCAAATCCCCCATTAATAAACCAATTCAATTGAAATAAGAAATCATTTCCTGCTCGCCCGAATATTGTTAATGAAACAAACAAAGCGATGAAAATTACTAAGACTTTTTGAAAGAAATTTGGCCTTTTCGTGTCATCCACCCCCTTATAGAAATAACTTGAGTGTATCTTATTATATCAAGTTTTAAGGTATTGCTCAAACTAAGTTTTTTTGTGAAAAAAAATAGTGCAAAACATATGGATTTGATGTAAAGTTAAGCGAAAATATTAATAGTTGTTTGAATGAAGATTGCGGGAGAGTCTGTTAAATCAGCACCGAAGGAATAAGCTGGAATTTAGCCACAATTTCAGTGATGATCTCAGGTATAAGGACCGTAATTGGACAAATCTCTGGAAAGCGTAAGCACCGAAGGAGCAACTCCACAAAAGGAAGAATCTCTCAGGTTAAGTAACAGAGCAAAAGGCGGTAGCTTTTTGTTCTGTTTTTTTATTGCAATTAAATAAAAATTATATGGGGGAATTATGATTAGAATACTTACAAATGATGGAATTGAGAAAAGTGCGTATGACAAACTTGCTAATGGAGGGTTTGAAGTTGTTAATCTGCATTATGATAGCGAGGAACTAAAAGTTAAGATTCAAGATATAGATGTTTTGACTGTAAGATCAGCAACAAAGGTGACAAAGGACATTATTGATGCTGCTTTGATAACGGGAAAATTGAAATTAATAATTAGAGGTGGTGTGGGCATCGATAATATTGATGCGATATATGCAAATAAAAATGGAATTACCGTTGCAAACACTCCTAACGCAAGTAGCTCTTCTGTAGCAGAGCTGGTTATTGGACACATGTTTTCACTTGCAAGATACATAGGGATTTCTAATGTTACTATGCGGAACGGTGAATGGAATAAAAAAAAGTATTTAGGAACAGAGATTTCAGGCAAGACCCTTGGTCTAATCGGATATGGCCGGATAGCCCAAGAAACAGCAAGGATGGCTATAGCTCTTGGAATGAAAGTAATTTACACTAACCAAAGCGGGGTCACAAAGTCAAAGCTAGATTGTGAATACTGTGACATAGCTAAGCTGCTTGGAAAATCAGATTTCATATCTTTGCACATCCCATTTAATGAGGGCTGCAAGCCTGTTATTATTAATACAGCACGCGGTGGATTAATTAGTGAAACAGCATTGCTAGAAGCTCTTGTTTCTGGGAAAGTAGCTGGCGCAGCACTTGATGTTTTTGAGGAAGAACCTACAAATAATAAAGACTTGATTGCTTGCCCAAATGTATCGGTAACCCCACATATTGGTGGGTCAACTAAGGAAGCTCAAGAGAGAATTGGCGATGAAATAGTTAATATAATTAATAAATATTTTGAAAAATAGTAAATAATTATGATATTTATAAAGGAGATATTTAATGCCAAAGAAAATGATGAAGGCACTAGTAAAGAAATACGCAAAACCGGGGCTATGGCTTGATGAAGTTCCTGTTCCAGAAATAGGAATTAATGACGTGCTAATAAGGATTCTTAAGACTTCGATTTGCGGAACTGATATTCATATTTATCAATGGGATGAATGGGCACAAAAAACAATACCTACACCCATGGTTATCGGCCATGAATTTGTTGGTCTTGTTGAAGAAGTTGGAGCCAATGTTTTTGATTATAAAAAAGGCGACTTAGTTTCTGGAGAAGGGCATTTAGTGTGTGGGCACTGTAGAAACTGTTTGGCAGGCAGAAGACATCTTTGCAATAGTACAAGCGGTGTAGGCGTAAATAGAGCGGGAGCCTTTGCAGAATTTCTTGCAATCCCAGTTACTAATGTTTGGCACTGCGACCCAAATATTCCGACTGACATTCTTAGTTGCTTTGATCCTCTAGGTAACGCGGTACATTCTGCGCTGGCTTTCGACCTGTTAGGTGAAGATGTAATGATAACTGGAGCAGGGCCAATCGGAATAATGGCAGCTGCCATTGCTAGGCACGCAGGAGCTAGACATGTTGTAATTAGTGATATAAATCCTTACAGACTTGAACTTGCTAAAAAAATGGGTGCTACGCTTACTCTTGATAGCCGAACCGAAAATATTGCAGATGCTTTTAATAAACTTGGAATGAAATAAGGATTTGATGTAGGGCTAGAAATGTCTGGCAATCAATCAGCATTTGATGACCTTGTTAACAATATGTGCCATGGCGGAAAGATATCGCTTCTTGGTATTCAAAAGCCAAATACTGTCATTGACTGGGGTAAAGTAGTTTTCAACGGATTAACAATAAAAGGCATCTACGGCAGAGAAATGTATGAAACCTGGTACAAGATGACTATAATGCTTCAATCAGGACTAGATATTTCGCAGATAATTACTCACAGATTTAATTACAAGGATTTCGAAGAGGGTTTTCAAGTTATGGCATCAGGCAATTCTGGCAAGGTAGTTCTTAATTGGCAGGAATAGTTTGATCTATGAGAAAAATTTAAGGAGACAGCTATGCAAGATAAAGCATTATCATTTTTTAAAATGGAACTGGAAAGAATTAAGGAACAAGGGCTCTGGAAAGAAGAGAGAATTTTAACAAGCCAACAAGATGCTAGAATTGATATTGAAGGCAGAAAGAACGTTCTAAATATGTGTTCAAATAATTACCTGGGGCTTTCGAGCAATCAAAGGGTGATTAAAGCAGCTGAGGCAAGTTATGAAAAATGGGGATTTGGCCTTTCGTCTGTTCGTTTTATTTGTGGCACACAACAGATTCACAAGGATCTTGAGAAAGCTATTTCTGAATTTCTTGGAACAGAGGATACTATTTTATATTCCTCTTGCTTTGATGCAAATGGTGGAATATTTGAGGTATTGCTCGGTGAAGATGATGTAATTATTAGCGATGAACTTAATCATGCCAGTATAATAGATGGTGTAAGATTGAGCAAAGCACAGCGGAAGAGATATCTGAACAACAATATGGAAGACCTTGAGCAGCAATTGATTGAATCACAGGGAAACAGATTCAGATTAGTTGTTACTGATGGTGTTTTTTCAATGGATGGTACAATTGCAAATTTAAAAGATATATGTGAGTTATCGGAAAAATACAATGCGATGGTTATGGTTGACGATAGCCATGCCGTAGGTTTTATCGGCACTAAAGGACGTGGAACACCTGAGCTATATAATATGACGGATAAGGTTGACATCATTTCCGGAACCTTTGGAAAAGCTCTTGGTGGAGCAAGCGGTGGTTATATTAGTGGAAGAAGAGACATCATTGCAATGCTAAGACAAAGATCAAGACCGTATCTTTTTTCAAATACATTAGCCCCATCTATTGCTGCAGCAACATTAGAGGTTCTTAAAATTTTGACTGAATCAACTGAGCTTCGTGACAAACTGGCAGATAATACAGCATATTACCGTGAAGCGCTTGTTAAGTCAGGCTTTGCAATCCCAAAAGGAACCCATCCGATAGTCCCAATAATGCTGGGAGATGCAAGGCTTGCGCAAAACATGGCAAAACAAATGCTAGAAAGAGATATATATGTAACGGGCTTTTTTTATCCTGTTGTTCCTCTGAATAAAGCGAGAATAAGGACTCAGGTATCTGCCGCTCATAGTAAGGCAGACCTTGACTATGCTGTAAGAATGTTTAAAGAAGTTAAAGAAAAAATTTCTGATTAATTTAGCGCAACAGAGTCTTAGCGTTTTTTATTCGTCAATAAGAATATTACCATTAGGATTGATGCTAAAAGCGACATGGACCCACCGAAATAAAATGGCATTGCATTACCAAATTTGTCATACAGAACCCCACCTATAATACTGGCCGGCAATAGTGTCATGCCGATTAAAGCGTTGTACATTCCCAAACTTGTTCCACACTTGTCCTTTGGAGACAGCTCGGTGACAAGCGCCTTTTGCGCTCCATCGGCCGCTGCGCTATAAATGCCATAGCAAGCAAAAAGTACAACAATTATTATTGGGCTTTGCGTTCTACCAAATCCAAAATATACTAACGTATATACGAGATATCCTATTAGTATTAGTTTTTCCCTTCCAATCTTGTCAGAGAGCATGCCCGCCGGAACCGAAAGCAAAACTGAAACCCCATTGAATATCATATAGACGATTGGGATGAGTGCTGCTGCTATTCCTACATCGCTAGCTTTAATAAGGAGCAATGCGTCTGTGGAATTTCCCAATGTAAAAATGAATGCAATTGAAAGAAAAAAATAGTAGCGACGAGGGAAATCCCTTAGACAGATTTTCCCCGGAAGTTCCGCTTTTAATTTGCGAACTTCTTTGATAAAGAAGAGAATTACGAGTACCCCAAGCAATGCTGGGATCCCTGATATTAGAAATACTTTGCCATAATCCTCCGGGAAAATAGCTAGTATTATAAAGGCGATAAGTGGGCCGACGATGGCTCCGCTGTTGTCCATTGCTTTGTGAAATCCAAAGCTTCGTCCAAGCTTTCCGCTTTGACTAGAGGAGGCAATCAAGCTGTCCCTAGGCGCTGTTCTGATTCCTTTTCCTACGCGTTCTACAAATCTTATAAGAAGCACCTGCATAGGAACTACCGCGAACGCAAATAGCGGTGTCAAGAAAGCCGTCACCGCATATCCTATAACCATAAATGGCTTATTCTTTCCGATTTTATCGCTCCACCAGCCAGCCAACGCTTTTATTACAGAGGCCGTGCTTTCAGCTATTCCTTCGATTATGGAAAGCTCGGTTTTGCTAGCTCCAATAGAAACTAGGAAAAGCGGCATAATTGCGTATACCATTTTCGTTGTAGTATCCGATAAAAAGCTGGTCACCCCAGCAAAGAATACATTTCGTTCCAGCCCCAAGATAGTTGTTTTTTTCATAATATCCTTCCGATTTCTTATGTTCATTCAGATTGATTTAATTTAATAAACTTCATATGAATACAATAATTTAATCAGTTTGAAACTAATTACTTTATTATAATAACTTTTCACACTCACTAATGCAAACAAAAGACGGGAAGGTTATCCCGCCTTTATTTAAAACATATTAATTAAATTACTTAAAAGTAGCGAGCTTATGAGGTCTGCCTATCTGGAGAAGATTAAAGACAGACAGTACCTCTAGCTCCTATTTTTGGCTGATTGACAGTTCAGAATTATTCCAAACACCACTCAAGCCCAAATTCCTCTAGTTTAGCTCTACTTGGGTTCCCAGTATCTTTATCCCAGCCTGCAATTGAATAGTAATATTCCTTAGCCTTATCAAATGCCTCTTTATCATAAACATAACCATCTAAAACTCCGCCTATCATTGGCTCATAGATTCTCTTTGGAAGGACATCGTCTGCGGATGAGAAACCTTCTCTGGCATCATATGCCCTAAACATATGAATCCTTCTTTCAGCTGCCTGCATCATCTCGTACATGTTTGTTTTCCAGCCAGTTGAAGCATTAATAACTTCCATAAGCTCGTTGTAATCGCAAACTGGCCATATACCAAATGTAAATAAGCAAATTGAGAGAGCATCCACCATACTATAGGCAACTTGAGTAACCCAAACAAATCTGGCTTTTTCATCACAAAGATTCATTGGATCATAGGCATCTGAAAAGCCAAACATTCTCATCGCGGGTCCAATTGGCTCCGATGATATTGAACCATCATGTTCAGAACTTACATGGTCAGCTATATTTGCAACTAAGGCATATGCTAAGCCTAAAGAGGCTTTGTTTTGCGGCATATGCGCTGGCAATTCTTTATTTTTTACTATCACTGCAAAGTCGGTCGCGTTTAATTTCTTAGCAGCAATT
>CAYRVM010000008.1:7483-12847 GCA_964427575.1 uncultured Oscillospiraceae bacterium
GTACCTTCCGCAAGTAAATCGCCTAAGCCTTCTCTTTTGCCAATCATTTCGGCCATTTTTATGGTGCCTTCAGCATTTCCAAACTTAAGTTCGATGCCATTGGTATCCTTAAGCGTTAATATACCTCTTTCGAAGCATTCCATAGCAAAGCCTAATACTCCACCTAATGATATCGTATCCATTCCATATTTTGCGGCAACCAGATTTATTTTAGCAATTGCCGTTCTATTTGTTATGCCTAAATTCGAACCACAAGTTCCAACTGTTTCATATTCGGGGCCACCATAATTTGCATCGATTTCTGTTGTCCTCTTAGGATCTATTGACCTTTTACAACTTTGGGCACATCCCCAACAAGTTCCGGGTTTAATAAAATCATTATTCCATGCTGTAGAAGTTAGCTCTTCCTCTCCCTCAATGTTCCCTGATGACCAATTTTTTGATGGGAAGCCACCACCTGCAATATTTGCTTCGGCGCAATTATGAGTCCCAATCTGCTTGAATGCGTGTGGCCATGTCGTCTCATCAGCAATCCTGCTTGCCATTGTTTTCGCGACTCTTGTTATGGTATCGATGTCTGCAAATTCTGGCTTTTGGGTCCCTTTCGTTGCAATAGCCTTCAAATTTTTCGAACCCATTACGGTTCCGACTCCACCGCGTCCATTGTAGTGAGCTAGCTCATTTACTATGCATGCGTATCTATTCAGTTTTTCTCCTGCAGGGCCAATCAAGGCTACCCTTGCCTTTTGTTCTCCTAATTCATCTCTAATAATCTGTTGAGCCTCTCCTGTAATTTTGCCCCATGCCTTCGATGCATCTCTGATTTCGTATTTGCCATCACTTATCCAAAGATAGACTGGCTTTGGGGATTTACCTTTAATAACAATCGCATCGAATCCTGACATTTTAAAATCAGTTGCCCAATATCCACCAGCTTCACTACATGTTAATGCTCCAGTCAATGGAGATTTTGTCGTAACCGAATGCCGAGAAGATCCACTTATAGCCGCTCCAGTTATTGGGCCAACAGAAAAGACTAATACATTCTCTGGGCTAAGAGGTTCAACTCCAGCTTTAGTTTCCTTCAAAAGATAGTATGCGCCGATACCGCTTCCCCCGATATACTTTCGATAAAATTTTTCATCTGGTGTCTCTACAAAAAATGCCCCAGTTGTTAAATTAACATGTAAAATTTTCCCGTTATAACCGTACATACTTTATCTCCTCTCCATAAAATTATTATCCGCCAGAGAAAACTGGCATTACCTTAAAACACGTTCCTTCAGTAATCTTCTCACCTTTATGCTCTTTAATAAAACTAATTAAATTTTTCCCTTCTACTAAAATTAGTATCGGTTGCATAATTGAATATTTATTTTTTAGAAAAGAAGTTATTTGTTGGGCTATATTATCCATGTCATTAATTATTTCTATTGATTCGGTATTACAGCCCACAATCTTTGACATAAATCCAATATATTCAATTGTCACAACTACCATATCCAACCTTCCCTTACCAAGTAATATTATTTGTGAATTATGATATGTCTCTCAATCTAATAACTTCATTAACTGCTAGTACAATATCCTTAGCTTCCATTTCAAATCTTTCTTTCAAATATGCTAGATTACCTACTTCGCAATTTACATTTTGAATGCCAATCGGTATTATTGGAACTGGGAAATACCTTGTAACAACTTCCGCTACCGCAGCTCTTAATCCACCCATTATATTGTGGTTTTCACATGTCACAATTGCCCCTGTTTTTTTTGCTGAAGCAATTATGGCATCCTCATCAATTGGCTTAATTGTATGTATATTAATAACTTCTGCATTAATGCCTTGTGCTTTTAATAATTGCCTAGCTTTCATAGCCTCAACAACCATTATTCCAGAGCTTATTATTGTCACATCTTTTCCTGCTTCAAGTACATCTGCTTTAAATAAATCGAATTCATATGATTCATCGTGAAGAACTTCAACTTTTTTCCTATAGAGTCTAATATAGACGGGTCCCTTATATTTCATAATTTCCGGGAATCCTTTTTCAAGCTCAATCGTATCGCATGGCTCGAAAATTAAGATATTTGGCATGCTTCTAAGCACGCCAATGTCTTCAACTGCCATATGTGTACCGCCGTTTAACTCTGCGCCAAGACCAGGATCAGTCCCAATAATTTTAACATTTTGATTTGCGAAGCAAATTGACACGGCTACTTGGTCGCATATTCTTCTACTTGCAAAAGCTGCAAATGTGCTGATAATTGGTATTTGACCATATGCCGCCATTCCTGCTGCCATTGAGGCCATATTTTGTTCTGCAACTCCAACATCAATGCATCTATCTGGAAATATTTTTCTTGCTGGTAATGTTCCATTAGCTTTCCCGAGATCAGCATCAATCACCACAACTTTTTCGTTGTTTTTCATTGCTTCAATTATTGCCTCTCCAAGGACTTGCCTCATTTCCATTAATGACTCCATAATTCCTCCCAGCCCAGCTCGGTTAATGCTAGTTCAACTTGCTCTTTGCTAATTTTCATACTATGGTTATCAATACCTGCTTCTTCAACAAATGATATCCCTTTTCCCTTTACAGTATCCAAAATTATCATTGTCGGTTTACCCTTTTGTTCTTTTGCTTGCCTAATTACTTTACTTATCTTTTCGACATCGTGCCCATCCACCTCGAAAACATTAAAGCCAAAAGCTTTCCATTTTTCAACTGGACTTATTAAGCTCATGACAAAGTCTACAGTTCCATCTATTTGAAGCTTATTATTATCTAAAAAAACTATAAGGTTGTCTAATTTGAATTGAGCTGCAGCCATGCAAGCTTCCCAAATCTGGCCTTCTTGGCTTTCCCCATCTCCAATTATTGCATATATATATTCTTTTCCATTATTGATCTTTGCAGCTTTTGCCATGCCCATAGCGCAAGAGAGTCCTTGACCGAGTGATCCCGCTGTCATATCTATACCAATGGTTTTATTCATGTCACAGTGACTCGGAATATTTGTGTAAGGCATATTAAGAGTTTCAAGTTCTTCCATTGAGAAATAGCCTTTTAGGGCTAGTGCCGAGTAAACTGTTGGTCCCGCGTGGCCTTTTGATAAAACTAACCTATCTCTACCCGCCATCTTTGGACTTGATGGATCTATATTCATAATGTCAAAATAGAGAACTGTTATGATTTCAACTATGGATAAACAGCCTCCTATGTGCCCTATGCCAACATTTCCGATCATTTTGACAGTTAGTCCTCTGATCTTCCTTGCTATTTCTTCTAGGTATTTTGCGTCTTTTTTTTCCATTGCTTTTCTCCTACCTTTTGCCTTATTTCATCAAAGCCTCTTCATTTCTTTTTAATTCCTTAGTTCCTTCTAAAATTGTAAATTTTAATTCATATTCCTTTGACTCGCCTGGTTCCAAATATTGTAGCGTTCCCGCTTTTCGTTCTGCTTCTCTTCCAAAGCATTTGCAATTAGATGGTCCTACTTCTACAACATTGTGACCTGTCCTAAGGTCTACCCAATTGACAAGCTCTGGTAGGTTTTTCTTTAGATAATCAACTCTGAGCCCTATTTCTAAAGATGGATTCTCAACAATAAAGCTACTCCACCCTTTTTTCTCAATGGTCTTATGGAAGTATATCTGTTGTTCAGCATCATCAGCAACGCCAACATAGTGGCCATATTTTTCTACTTCGGCAATTTTACCCGTAAATGCATCTCTAACTTCTGTTACTGGTATTATTAAGCGGCTTCCAGCATCGATCAACGGGAAGCCAAAGTTCGTATGATATAGAATCATCAATGGGCTTGCTTTGTGACCTGCATTGATTATCTTATCTTTTATTTCGATTTCGTTTTTCCCCATTCTCGCAGTTACTCTGCGAGTCATAACCAAATTTTCTCCTAAAGCACTTACCTCATGCAATGTGCCTTGTGCAAAGATGCAATATTCATCATCTTCCCAAAACCCATCCGTATAGATATTGTTTGCAGGAATATTGCATATCCTACCATGAAGACCAAGATCTTCACCATCGTCTGTACATGGCGCGCCAACCTGACGCAATCCTGACATATGTAGAAGGCCACCCGCATAGCTTCTGTCCAAGCCGCCGCCGCTAGGTTCGTAATAGCACGGTGCAACTTCACCGGTCGCGGAGGTCCAGCTGAAAGGCATTCCCTTATATCTCAATGCCCCTAGTCCCATTCCTCTGCTAAGGTTGACGGAAAACTCAAGACCGGTCCCTGTCCAAAAATCAGCTATTTGAACACCGCGGGCGCGTCCATCCGTCAATTCTCTTCTGCTTACGCCGCATATCTGGGAAACATCTCCAACTTTCTTAAGCAATTTTTCTCTTGAATAATTTACTCCAAAAATAACTGTCATATACTCAACCGCCTTTCTTTTTCTGGGAAAGTGCATCTGCAGTCGCAGCGATTGCCAAAACACATCCGAATATGACGCCCTCCCAATACGGTGAAATTCCAAATAAAGTCATAGAATTTCCTATTAATACAATCAGCAAGAATCCTAAAACGCTTCCGACTATGCTTCCTTGTCCACCGCTTATAGAGGCACCTCCGATTACGCATGCCGCAATGTATCTTAATTCCAATTTATCAAATGCGATTGGTGATGCAGAATATGATTTTGCTGTGAGAATTAATCCAGCGATTGAAGCAATAGCTGCGGAAACAATAAACATGATCCATCTCGCTTTTGCCGTGTTTATACCGACCATCTGCGAGGCCTTTTCATTAGTTCCCACATAGAACAATTTGCTCATAGACTTTTGCCTCTTAAGCAGTATCTGAAGTACCGTTATTACTACTATAAGAACCAAGAAATACCAAGGTATCCCGAACACCCTATAGCTACCTATCGCAATAAATGATTCCGGCATGTCCGAAATTGGTTTTCCCTGTGCTATAATCTGTGTTAAACTCCGCGCTATATACATGGTTCCAAGAGTTGCGATAAAGGAAGCTACTTTAAACTTTGTTACCATCATACCGTTAAGAACGCCAATAAGCGTCCCTGCTATAACTCCACCAATCAAGGCTATTATTAACGCAGTGTCTTGTGAAATCAGCCATGCGCAAACCATTCCTGAGAGTGCCATAACTGATGCAACTGATAGGTCAAAATCTTTAGTGATCAATAGATATGTTATACCGATTGTGACAAATGCTTCCGGAGCCTTTCTATCAACCATAGCAAGTAAGTTTTCAGGATTAAGGAATTTATACCCGGATGCTATTTGAAGGCTAATGGCTATCAGTATTAAAAGCAATAGAATAACTGGCTCCCTACGCCTTAGAATTTTTTGTAGTGTATTATCTGACTTT
>CAYRVM010000008.1:12857-17107 GCA_964427575.1 uncultured Oscillospiraceae bacterium
GTAGATAGATAATCTTGGAAGTGTTGTTATTTTCAAGATTGTTTTGCTTCCAAGAAGTAGGAAGTCCTGATATCCATTGAGGTGTATCGAAAAGGGAAGATCCGATCACAGATATCTTTTGTAATGTATTATCTGACTTTGCATTACTTGATTCTACTTTAGTCTTCCAAAATTTGAACTTTCCTAAATTAATCTTTCCAAATTTCATTTTGATACCTCCCCTTGTTGACAGGTATGGGTTATTCCCATTATTCCACAACCGATTATTTGTTCAAACTCAGGGTCGGTGCATTCTGCTTCTACAAAGATAGATCCTTTATACATGGCTATCGTCCTATCACACATTCCAAATACTTCTGGCAATTCAGAAGAAATAATTATTATTGCGATTCCATCATTTGCTAATTTTCTCAACAATTGATATATCTCATATTTTGCTCCCATGTCAATACCACGGGTCGGTTCATCCACAATTAGCAACTTTGGATTTGCTAGAAGCCATCTTGCTAGGATTACCTTTTGTTGGTTGCCTCCCGACAGAGATAATATTTTATCGTCTATGGAGTTTACTTTTGTGCTCAACTTTTGGATCATATCAAAAGTATTACTCTCAACTAATTTTGTATTTATCATTCCTCCGCTACTTACATTGTCAATTGTTGCAGCAATAGTATTCTCTTTTATATTCATCTGCATAAATATCCCAGCCTGTTTTCTATCTTCAGGAAGGTATCCTAATCCAGCGTTCATAGCATCCCTTGCTTTTCGGATATTAAGCTCCTTGCCAAAAAATCGTACTTTACCCGATTCAGCCTTTTGAATTCCAAATAGCGTAGTGAACAGTTCTGTCCTACCAGCGCCTGCCAAACCAGCAAAACCTAATATTTCTCCACAGTATGCCTTGAAAGAAACATTTTTAAAGCCTTCTCCTGTATAATTCTCGACCTCAATAGCAATTTCTTTTCTCTCTACAGATTTCGGTGGATACATTTTAGCAAGATCCCTACCAACCATGAGTTCAATAATCTTTTTCTCTTCAATCTCATCAACTTCTAAAGTAGCAACAAACTTTCCATCTTTTAAAACAGTAACTCGATCAGCAATTTCAAAAACTTCTGAAAGCTTGTGACTGATATAGACAATTGTTACTCCATTTTCTTTTAGTATGCGCATTATTTTGAAAAGCTCTCTAACCTCATCATTGGTTAGTGAAGCTGTAGGCTCATCTAGAATGAGCAATTTACAGTTTCTTGAAATGGCCCCAGCTATTTCAACCATCTGCTGTGCTCCTATTCCGAGATTTTTAACTAGAGTGCGCGGGTCTATATTTAACATATCTAGGATGGCAAGGGCTTCCTCCCCTAGATTGTTTAATTTCATGATTTTAAAAGTATTCATTGCCTCATTAGAAGCTGAAATATTTTCAGCTACGCTCAATGTAGATACTAATGAAAGTTCTTGATATACAACATTTATTCCTAAAAGTCTCGCTTGTTGAGGGTTCTTAATTTTTAACAGATTATTTTCGAAATATATTTCTCCTTCGTCCTTTGGAACAACACCTGATATTATTTTAACCAGAGTTGATTTCCCAGCGCCATTTTCGCCGAGCAAAGCATGTATCTCACCTTCAAATAAATTAAATGAGACATTGTCCAGGGCTTGGGTTCCCCCAAATCTCTTTGTTATGTTTTCAATTGATAAAATTGTATTGGTTTCCATAAGCTACACCTTTACATCCAAATATTATGGTTGTTCCCCGCAAAGTGGGGAACAACCATAAATTTATTTATTATTGAGCTAAATCGTTCAAGAAAATATCTACATTGCTTGCATCGATAATCATATTACCAGTATCTGTAACTGGAGGAATAGGATTGATTCCAGCGCCTTTTGGATCGCTGCAGTCTTTAATACTATCTGTTAATATCCAGTACATATAATGCATAGCCATATATTTTGTTGTGAATGATTTTGATGCTACAGTTGCTGTTACAGTTCCTTCTTTTATGTAACCCAACAAGTCAGCATCTCTATCCATTCCAAGTACAACTATTTCTCCAACTTTTCCTGCTTCTTTTACTGCACGAGCTGCTGCTGCTCCACCAACGGAGTCAGTTCCAATAAGTGCTTTAAGATCAGGATTTGCTTGAATTAATGCTGCTGCTCTTTCTTGTCCCTTGTTAGGGTCGGCATCTGTATTTACAAGAGGAAGCACTTTAATGTTTGGATAATTTTTGAATGTTTCTACATATC
Organism: uncultured Oscillospiraceae bacterium; assembly: GCA_964427575.1. GTDB lineage: Bacteria > Bacillota > Clostridia > Peptostreptococcales > Anaerovoracaceae > JBAWWY01. The sequence goes on from CAYRVM010000008.1 coordinate 15,114, forward strand.
CTTCAGAACGTTGGTCATGTACTGGAACTCCAGGGATAGTCAAAATTCCAACTGTACCCTTTTCTCCAATAAGCTTTGCAACATAGTCAGCACCTGTTACGCCAACATTGTAGTTTGATCCACCAAGTTCTCCATAATATGCGCTCTTATCATTCATACCACTTATAACCGTTAGAACTGGAATGCCTTTATCCATTGCATTTTTGCATGCGCCTATGATAGCATCGCCATCAGCAGGAGAAACTATTATGCCTTTAACACCTTTTGCTACCAATTCATCAATTATTCTTGCTTGTTCTTGACCATTTCCATCTGCTGGTCCATAAAAGTTCTTGGTTCTGTCAAAGTCAATTCCTAATTGTTTTGCAGCTGCTTCTAAGCCTCTCAATCCATCGTTCCAGTAAGGTACGCTTGTGTAATAAGTTACATAAGCGATTTCACCGTCAATTGCAGGCCCATAAGTGCTACCTGTAGTTGCTGGTTCTTCAGTATCAGTTGATGCTGGCGAACTACATCCCGCAAAAGCGAACATCATCATTATTCCGACTAATAATAAAGCTAAAACTTTTCTGTTTTTCATTTCTTTCCCTCCTCAAAAATTATTAATTATTGTTAGCCCTAAGGCATTCAATCAAGTTGAAGAATGCGAAGCAGCCTTTTCAGCTTTTTTCTGCTTTCGCTCAATAGAAGAAGATGAGAATGTGTTTAGAAGAACTACTCCTATTAGGAATAATCCCAATACACCAGTAAACCAGTAAATGTCAACTCCAATCATAACTAGACCATTGTCAAGTAAGTAAAGGAAAGCTAACCCTAAAGCAGAACCTAGCATAGTTCCACTTCCTCCGTTGAGAGAACATCCTCCAATAACACATGCTACAATAAGTTTCATTTCTACCCCAAAGAATGCATTTGGCACTGCAGCTTCAAGCCTAGACGAAGCCAAGACTCCGCTTAGCGCTGCTAGTATCGCTATTGCAACATATAATGTAAATCTAACTCTTTTAACATTAATTCCTGTTAGTTCTGCTGAGTTTTCGTTTCCTCCGATGAAATAAAATTGTCTAAAGTATCGAACGTTCCTTAATAACAGATCCACACAAATAATTACGATAATAAAAATGATAAACATGGTTGGAATTCCAAAAGATTCGGTAGTACTAAATTGATTGAATTCTGGAGTGCTAACTCTTACTGGCTTCCCCTGGGAAAGCGCAAGAACCAACCCACGTACAATCGTCATAGTTGCCAGAGTTGCTATAAATGGATTAACATCTAATTTTGTTATAACAAAACCATTAATGCACCCTATTACAGCTCCAACCAACAGCGCTGCTAGGATTGCAATATATACATTTACATGAGCTGCAGCTAGGGCAGTAAAAACAAAGCCTGATAGCGCCATTACAGAACCTACAGAAATATCAAATACTCCTGAGATTAACAACAAGGTCATACCTATAAGCGTGAACCCTTCTATAGTGAAGCCACGGGACATTGGTTTAAAATTGGCCGGCGTAAAAAACCCTTCGTTAACATTATTTAAGATAAAACACATGAGAATCAATAATATTACCAGAACCACTTCTGGCTGTTCCATCATGTGCTTGATCGGAGATTGAGGCTTAAGTATATTTAATCTCTTATTCACAAGAAACTCCTCTTCAATATGACTCTTAAATCACAGTCAATAAAACAGTAGCTATCATCAAGTTTATCTTACACGACAGCCACGGAAATAAAATCAACATTCTTTAGCTTTAATTTCACTTTTTTATGAACTAATTGGAATTGAAAATAGATTGTCAGGGCCAAAATGCTTCAAAATTACCAACGGTTCACATTTTGAGTGGTTTACTATCTTTACACCATCCTGTGCTCTGACTTTTGATACAAAAAACTCGTCTGCTGTGAGTTGCCCCAATCGTATCATCTCTGGAGTCTCGCACTGATAATCCCCAAACTGGCCATAACCTTGAACCAAGATACATCCG
>CAYRVM010000009.1:0-16606 GCA_964427575.1 uncultured Oscillospiraceae bacterium
TCTTTTGTATTGATTCCCTTGCCTGTGTTTTCCATTTCTATTACCCTCAGCTTCCCCTGTTTAATATTGCTTACTCATATATTTAACAAACTTATTTAATTAAATAATTGGTGATTATTCCGTAATGTTTTGTTGAATTAACCGCTCAACAAATATATAATAATATTAATTTGTAGTTAGTTAAATATGCAGATTTTATTATTTTTATATATACAGATTTGTATTAAAGATAACAAATATAGGTTAATTTTATATAAATATAGGAAAGAAGGCTTTTGCTATGCTTCCAGTTTTAGATTTTGATTCCCATACATCCTTATATATGCAAGTTTACGCCTATATCAAGACGGCTATTCTTCAATCGACATTGAAGGCGGACGAAAAGCTACCATCTTTGAGAAATCTAGCTTTGGAATCAGGAATAAGCGTGACAACAATTGAACTTGCATACAACCAACTTCTCGTTGAAGGCTATATAAGAAGTCGGGCAAAGTCTGGATTTTACGTTAATAATATCGACACAAAGAGTGGCTTTGATCACTCCGATGATAAGGCTTACCAACCAGATAGCCTATTGCAATTAAGCGATATATATAGGGAGCAAGTCTTTTTCGATCCTTCCTGTTTCGATTTCATCAAGTGGAAAAAATGCATAAACTCAATATTGAATGATTTTCCCGAGTTGTTATTGGAGGAAGGCGCTCCTCAGGGTGAGCCAGCTTTGCGTAGCCAGATTTCAAAATATATTTATCAGGCTAGGGGTGTCAAGTGTAGCCCGGATCAAATCATAATTGGCGCGGGAACACAGCAATTGATGAATTTACTTAGCAATATTCTCGTGCAAACTGGTATCAAAAAAATATCATTTGAGGACCCAGGATACAAGGCTTCAAGAAGTGCCTTTATAGATAGGGGCTTTGAAATCCTTTCAATACCTGTAAGCAATGAAGGAATAAATATTGAGGCATTGCCTGTTGATGAAAAAACTGCTGTTTACGTAAGCCCATCCAACCAGTTTCCGATGGGATTTGTAATGCCTATCTCAAGAAGGTATAGCTTGTTAGATTGGTCTTACTCGAACGGTTCGGTTATAATCGAGGACGACTACGACAGTGAATTGAGGTATTTTGGGAAACCAGTTCCTTCTCTTAAGAGTCTAGAGAAACAAAGCCCGAGTAAAAATCTTATGATTCTAGAATGCACTGAAGGCCGAACTATTGAAATATCAGAAGGCATAGAAACCGTGGTGTATTTAGGCTCGTTCTCTTCAACCTTGTTTAACTCAATTAAAATTAGTTATATGGTTCTGCCTGATTCTCTTTTTAATATTTTCAAAAACTACTCCAAGGATTACAACCAAACTTGTTCAAAACTTGAACAATTAACTCTGACTCTTTATATGCAAAAGGGATATTATCAAACCAATATAAAGAAACTTAGGAGCCTATACTCTCAGAAGGCTCACTTGGCATCTGAAATAATATTTAGGACTATGAAGTCAAACGTTAAAATTCTGAATTCAAATTCCGGAGTCCACATGCTGCTTGAAGTTGACAGCAAAAAATCACAAGAGCAGCTATGCGCATCGGCAGCTGCTCTTGGTATAAGTATTTTACCAGTATCGAACTTTACATTTAGAGAAATGGGGAGCCCTTTCTCTAAATTGATTTTTTACTACACTAGAATCCCTCTAGCAGAAATCCCAAAGGCGATTGAGGATCTAAATATTGCTTGGTTCTATTAGCAAGCTAAATTTCCCAGTATCCGTATACTATTATTAAATTCTTATTGTTGCTTCATTATCTTGACAAACAATTTAGCCAACTTTGGGTCGAATTGGGTTCCAGCATTTTTTTTAATTTCTACTAGTGCTTCTTCTATAGTTAAAGTTGCTTTATAAGTTCTCTCAGTTGTCATTGCATCGAAAGCATCAGCAATAGAAATAATCCTTGCTTGTTGTGATATCTCTTCCCCTTTAAGGCCTTTTGGGTAACCCTTTCCGTCCCATCTTTCATGATGGTCACGAACAAAGTTTGCAATTTCTCCGAATTCATTTGCTGAGCTTAAGATTCGATATCCTACCTCGGGATGTCTTTTTATTTCTTTCCAATCTTCAGAGCTTAAATCTCCTTCTCCGTTTAATAGCACTTCGCTTAGACCAATTTTACCTATATCGTGTAAAAGTCCAGCCGTCTTAATTTGATTAATATCGTCATCGTTAAAAAGCAAGCCTTTTCCAATTAACAAGCATATTTCGCTAACCCTCTTTGAGTGAAGAAGCTCCCTGTGATTTTTTTCGTAAAGTGCATTCATAATTATATCAATCGTTTTACTCTTAATACTTGAACTCTCATAAAGCTTGTTCCTGTACATATTATCTTCTGCTTCTTTAAATATTTCATTTATATTTTGCTCTGACTTTATTTTAGTAGCATGTCCAAAAGAAATAGAAACCTCCAAGTCTTCAACTTTATATTTTGTAGCAAGTTTCCGAATTCGTTCTAATAAATTTTGGGCCTCTAATGAATCGGTATTAGGTAAGATGATAACAAATTCATCTCCACCCATTCTTGCAATAATATCATCGGATCTACATCCTTCCTGGATTATTTCTCCTACTTTCCTAAGAAGTTCGTCTCCAACTTTGTGCCCAAAAGAATCGTTAGTTAGTTTTAATCCGTTTAAATCTCCCATTGCAATAGTTAGGGGTAGATTTCTTTCAGTATCTAACCTTTGTAACTCTTCTTCATAAAATCTTCGATTGTAAACCCCTGTTAGATGATCATGATAATTTAAATAATTTATTTCGTTTTCTCTTTTCATTCTGTCTGTAATATCTGAAACAAGAGCAGCAAACTGGTTTTTCTTCGGAGAGTAGGAATATGTTGAGTAATACCTTCCATTTGTTCCAAAATAGTTTTCATAATAGCTTGGCTCTCCTGTAAGTGCTACTTTTCCATAATTTTCGATCCAATAGTCTTCTACCCCTGGCATAATTTCTCTTACTGTTTTCCCGATGCACATTTCACGTGTTACGCCAACTAACCTAGTATAGCTTTCATTTATATCCAAAAACCTATAATCAATTGGCTTCCCATCAATATTTACAATAATTTCATGAAGGGCAAGTCCTTGATCCATCGACGTTACTAGGCTTTTGTATTTTTCTTCACTCTCAATCAAATTCTGCTCAGTTCGCTTGCGTATTGTTACGTCGCCAAAAATAAGATGTTGAAATACCTCTTCCCCATTATTAACCAATGAGGCTCTAAAATGTGCCCAAAATATCTTTCTATTATTTCGTATCATTCGAATGTCGCATTCTTGTGGTTCCATACTTGAAAAGAGATTTCTTCTATAAGTATAATAAATATCCTCATCTTCCTTAAAAATAAACCTTGAAATCCTTTGCTTAAGTATCTTGTTTCTTGTAGCACCAAGGATTGAAGTTGAAGTTAAGTTCGCATCTATAATTAATCCTTTTTCTGAAATGATTAAATAACCTTCCGGTGCCATCTCATAAAGTTCAAAATATCTAGCTTTCGCTTTATCAAGTTCTTCAGTTAATCTGTGTAGTTCTTCGTTTTGCATTTCTAACTCGAGTTGGTGTACCTCAAGGTTATGCAAAACTTCATTTATTTCTTCTGGAGAAAGTTTCTTTTGCACTTTTTTCATATTGGTATTACTAACTAAAACTCTTTTTTCTGCAAGCGAACTTGAAGTCTCCGCTGTTTGAGAAGACCTAAGTGATTTGTCTAAGTGCATTTTAGCTTTATTTTCTTCTACCATGGTGCCTCCATGCCCAAAGTTTATTTCTTATTTATGGTTTCTCTAATGTTGCATTGCACAATTCTAACCTGATCTAGTTCATAAACGTTGCTTATAAATTCGACATCTACTTTCTTACCGCCAGAAGTTTCAAGTGGCAGATTTTCATATCGCGAATATTTTTTTTCTTGTAATTCTGCAAATTTATCTTTGTTAGCAATAATATCCTTAAACAACCCGATATCCCATATTTCTTTCTCAATAAATTGAGCTGATGTATAGCCAAGAAGATCAGTTAGGAATGGGTTTACATCTTTGATTTTTCCTGTTATTCCATCTAGAATTAAAATTCCTTCCTTAGAAGTTTCAAATATTGTTCGATAGTTCAATTCCGAAATTGAAAGCTTATCTCTAGATATTTTCACTTCTGTAATGTCTACAAATGTTAGAACTGCTCCCTCGATTACGTGTTCAATGGTTCTGTATGGCTGTATTATCATGTTGAACCATTTTCCATCCTTTGTTTGAACTTCTATATCTTTAGGTATTAAACTATCTAGAACCTCTTGCACATCAATACTTAGATTATCGTATGCCATTAGATTTGATACAATATGTGCAACCGGTCGACCAACATCGCTAAGTATGAGGTTAATGATTTTATTAGCAGTTGGGGTAAATCTTAAAATATTTTGTTGGTAATCTAGGAATATAGTTGCTATATTTGTTCCTGAAAGCAGATTATTCATATCATTATTTACTTGGGATAAATCGTGTACCTTAACTTGAAGCTCCGAATTAACAGTTGAAAGTTCTTCATTTATTGACTGCAATTCTTCTTTTGAAGTTTCAAGTTCCTCATTTGTTGACTGCAGCTCTTCATTTACTGATTGCATCTCTTCATTTGAAGATTTTAACTCCTCATTGGAAGTTTCTAATTCTTCATTAGCCGTCTGTAAATATTCCTCTTTTATTCTCAACTCTGTTTTAAGTTCCTCAATATGCTCATCCATATTGGTTTCGGTATCCATTTTATTATTGGCTTGTCCCTTTGCTAATAATTCATCAGGTTTTGCTACCTCAAGCATGATAACAAAAAGCGCTTTTTCGCTTGGTGGTATATTACTAACGGCTACTTGCTTTATAGTTAAATTAACCTTTGTAAAATGGCCATTGGTTTTTACGTTAATTTGATTGACTTTAATTGTTTCTCTTTTTATTGCAGCACTGTGAAGTGCCGTGGTCAATGAATGTTTTAAGCCTTCACGCGCCATTTTCAAAACATTGTTAATTCCAACTTCCCCCGGTGTAGGCTCTAAATACATACCAGTTCTACCATGAAGGTACAATATGTCGCCATGGTCATTAACTAAAATCCCTACGGTTGTACTCTCTCTAAGTATTGATTGCTCTGTAATTTCTCTTAAGGGGTGCCTTAGTGGGAATGTGCTCTTTGCTCCAGTTTTTCTACTTACTTTTTCCGTATCGATTAAAGGTGTTAGAAGTTGATTGAGTGCCTCTCTTTGTATCCCTTGGAAATCTTCTTTTTTCTGATAAATTTTAAATTTTCGATCAAGCGAAGTAAATAAAGATTCATAATCTCCAACAGTTTCTGAACTACCTAAAAATAATAGACCATTGGGATTAAGGGCGTAATGGAATAATGGAATAATCTTTTTTTGGAGCTCACTATTTAGATAAATTAATAGATTCCTGCAAGTTATTAAGTCTAGTTTCGAGAACGGAGGGTCTTTAATCAGGCTTTGCTCTGAAAATATTAGCATATCCCTTATGGTTTTGTTGATACGATAAGCCCCTCCTCCAGGTTCAGTTGTAAAAAATCTAGCCAATCTTTCCGGGGTAATATCAATTGATATACTGGCCGGATATAATCCTGACCTTGCTATAGCAATAGCTTGACTATCAATGTCGGTTGCAAAAATTTGTATATTAAAACCTTTTTTGAGCTTTTCAAGTTGTTCCTGCATCAAAATTGCGATTGAGTAGGCTTCTTCTCCCGTTGAGCAGCCTGTGCACCATACTCTTATATTGGAACCTACTGGTTTCCCTAAAAATAATTTAGGTATTATTTCATTTTCAAGTTTATTAAAAGCATCTTTATCTCTAAAGAAATTGGTTACTCCAATTAAAAGATCTCTAAAAAGTGCTTCCACTTCAGATGGAGCTTGCTGAAGATACCTTACATATTCATCCATGTTTTCGATTTGTTGAACTGCTAATCGGCGTTCAATTCTTCTATTTATTGTGTTTGGTTTATATTTGGAGAAATCATGACCTGTCTGTGCACGAAGGAGAACAAAGACTTTTTTAATTGCATTTTCAGAACTTCCTGATAATAATGTCTCTTGATTTTGCTTAAGACCAAAGGAATGAGTTGAATATGAAATTAGTTGTTTTGCCATCTCAATCGGTGCCAATTCATAATCCACTAAGCCAGTTGAAAGTGCGCTAAGTGGCATACCATCGTACTCTGTCGTTTTTGGGCTCTGCGCAATAGCCATCCCCCCCTCGCCTTTAATAGCTCTAAGTCCAAGGGTTCCATCAGTTCCAGTCCCAGAAAGTATGATGCAAATAGCCCTCTCTCTCTGATCTTTTGCTAAGGATCGGAAGAAAAAATCTATTGGCATGTTTTGTCCTCTAGGCGATGCTAGTTCAAAAAGTTGAAGACTTCCATTTATGAAGGCCATATCCCGATTTGGTGGTATTATGTATGCACAATTTGGCATTACCTTCATTCCATCGGTAACTTCATAGACTTGCATACTTGTATATCTCTTAATAATGTCCGTTAGAATGCTTTTGTGATCTGGTGCGAGATGCTGAACAAGAACAAATGCCATATTTGGCTCCATGTCTTTGGGCATACCTGCAAAAAATGCCTCAAATGCTGCTAAGCCTCCAGCGGAAGCGCCTATCCCAACAATAGGGAACCCGGCGTTTTCTTTCGTATTTTCTATTTTCATTTTCTTATTGTTTGGTTTTTTTGGTTCTTCTTTAACCTTAGTAGCCATGAGTACCTCCTGTTAATAATTATCTATATCTACGAAGTTCTATTTTATGTTTTTCTTAATAGAATCGTGGTTAAGACTTTGTTTATTATTCATCAATCTTAATGATATTATAAACCCAAATCGCTTAAATTAAAACAATTATTTACAATCAAGAAAGCGGCTATCACAATGGAAAGCCGCTTTATTAATTGATGTATGTTCTCAAGATTTAATTTAATGATAAATTTTAGAAAATCGTCTAGGAATGAATTCAATTTGATTGTTTTTTAAAGATGCAACTTAACAACAAATAGTTCCACCAATTCTTCGCTTCTATTGCCCAGCTCCGATCTAGCTCCTTTAGGTATACTTACCATTTGTCCTGTCCTATATGTTTTAAAGAGATTTTCCTCTATAGCAACATCTAGCTCTCCCCTAATGATTATGGCAAATACATCTGCATCCGTTGGGTGTTTTGGGAATATTTTACCAGGTGGAATTACTACATGATTAATTAGAATTTCTTCATCTTTATAAACGTTTTCAAACGTCTCTTCATCAGTAATCGTATATCTATAAACTTTTTCTATTTCATTCTCTGAAATTATTTTTTTGCTCGATATCAATTTGTTGCAAGAATTACAAAAATAACCTATTGTTCCGCAACTCGCTAATTCTTCTAGCTTATTTCTACATTCTGGACAATAATATGTACTCATAATGCTTCGAGAATTCGTTGCCCGGCTTCCTTTGTCCCAATCAAAGTCTTGCCCGGACTCATGATGTCGCCAGTTCGCACTCCTTGGTCTAGGACTTTGCTGACCGCAGCTTCGATTGCATCGGCTTCCTTGAGAAGCCCGAAGGAGTATCGGAGCATCATGGCCGCTGACAAGATGGTTGCCATTGGGTTTGCTTTGTCTTGGCCCGCTATGTCGGGGGCGCTTCCGTGCACTGGCTCATACATTCCGAAGCTGCCTTCTCTGAGGCTTGCAGACGGAAGCATACCAATCGATCCAGTTATCATGCTGGCTTCATCGGATAGGATGTCTCCAAACATGTTGCTTGTAACGATGACGTCGAACTGTTTTGGATTCCTTACTAATTGCATTGCAGCATTATCTACGTACATATGCGAAAGTGCAACCTCTGGATAATCTTTTGAAACCTCAGTTACAACCTTTCTCCAAAGCCTTGAGCTCTCAAGTATGTTTGCTTTATCAACGCTCATCAACTTTTTATTCCTCTTCATTGCGGTTTCAAAACCTACAATTGCAATTCTTCTAACTTCAGATTCTGAATAGATTTCCACATCGAATGCGGACAAACCTTTTTCAGTTTCCTTATATCCTTTTTCACCGAAATATATTCCCCCAGTTAATTCTCTGATTACAACAATATCAAGACCACCTTCTGTCATCTCTTCCTTCAGAGGGCAAGCCCCCTTAAGTTGATCAAAAAGTATTGCAGGTCTTATGTTTGCAAAAAGTCCAAGTTCTTTTCTTAATCCAAGAAGGGCTTGCTCTGGTCTTTGATTCCCAGGCAAAGTATCCCATTTTTCTCCGCCTACCGCTCCAAGTAGAACGGCATCGCTAGCTTTGCAAACTGCAAGCGTTTCAGCTGGAAGCGGATTACCAGTAGCATCAATCGCGATGCCCCCAGCCAATACCTTTGTATATTCAAATTTATGTCCGTATTTTTCTCCGATTTTATCTAACACTTTTATAGTTTCTTCTACAACATCAGGTCCGATGCCATCTCCAGAAACAACCGCTATTTTATAATTCATTATTTTAGGTTCTCCTTTACATAGTTTACCAGTCCATCAGCATCGATTATCTTTCTAATGAATTCTGGGAATGGCTCAGCTTGATAGGTCTCGCCTTTTGTAATGTTCTTGATTTCACCAGTTATAAAGTTTACTTCAAGCTCATCTCCCAATTGAGTTTTCATTGCCGCTTCTTCACATTCCAGGATTGGTAGGCCTGTATTGAAAGCATTTCTGTAAAATATCCTTGCAAATGTTGAAGCAATTACGCATGACACTCCTGAGGCTTTTATTGAAATCGGAGCATGCTCCCTAGAGGATCCACATCCGAAGTTTTTGTTAGCAACGATTATATCTCCCAGCTTAACCTTTTTTACAAACTCCATATCGATGTCTTCCATGCAGTGCTTCGCAAGTTCAACTGGATCGGAGGTGTTTAAATACCTTGCTGGAATTATTACATCTGTATCAACATTGTCTCCATACTTGAAGACTTTTCCTTTATTAATCATATTATTCTACCTCTCTCCTATTTAAGTTTCTCTGGGTCAGTTATTTTCCCAGTAATTGCGGAAGCCGCTGCCACAAGTGGGCTTGCAAGGTAAACTTCCGATTCAGGATGTCCCATTCTGCCAACGAAATTTCTGTTTGTAGTTGCGACTGCTCTTTCTCCTGCTGCCAATATGCCCATGTGCCCGCCTAAGCAAGGGCCGCAAGTTGGAGTTGAGAATACTGCTCCTGCCTCAACGAATATCTCAGCAAGGCCTTCTTTTATGCATTCGAGGTAAACCTTCTGTGTCCCTGGGAATATTATTACTCTTAAGTTTTTAGCAACTTTTCTTCCTTTGAATATGGAAGCTGTTGCTCTCATGTCTTCCATTCTTCCATTTGTACAAGATCCAATGACAACCTGGTCGATTTTAACTTCGCCTACTTCGTCTATGGTTCTAGTATTGTCAGGAAGATGATGGAATGCCACAGTTGGTCTTATTTTACTCAAATCTATATCGTAAACTTCATCATACTCTGCATCTGCATCCGGTGCATAAATAGTGTAAGGTTTCTTACCTGCATTTTTTATAAACTCAATAGTTCTTTCATCCACCATGAAGATACCATTCTTAGCTCCAGCTTCAATCGCCATATTCGCCATTGAAAGTCTGTCATCCATACTTAGATTTATAAGGCCAGGCCCCATAAATTCCATCGACTTATATAATGCTCCATCGACTCCCAAGAACCCAATAATATGAAGAATTACATCCTTACCGCTTACCCATTTGCTCATTTTACCAGTCAAATTAAATTTAATCGCGGAAGGAACTTTGAACCATGCTTTTCCTCTAGCCATACCAGCAGCCATATCTGTTGAGCCTATACCCGTAGCAAAAGCTCCAAGCGCTCCATATGTGCAGGTATGCGAGTCAGCTCCGATTATCAAATCTCCAGCAGTTACCAATCCTTTTTCAGGAAGGAGCACGTGCTCAATTCCCATTTGACCTACTTCAAAGTAGTTTTCAACTTCAAGATCTACGGCAAATTCTCTAATCATTTTACACTGTTCTGCCGCCTTAATATCCTTGTTTGGCGTGAAGTGATCAGGAACTATGACAACTTTGTTCTTGTCAAAGACGCCCTTTGCTCCCATTTTCTTAAATTCATTGATGGCAACCGGAGTGGTTACATCGTTTCCAAGCACTATATCAAGATCAGCCTCGATAAATTGACCTGCTTTTACTTCCTTTAATCCAGCGTGCGCAGCTAGAATTTTTTGTGACATTGTCATTCCCATGTTTTATTCCTCCTGTAATTTCTTTTCATCGTCTATTAGCAATTTATATTCTACTGAATCCATTAGAGCGAGCATACTTGCTTCGATTATGTTTGTAGATACTCCTACAGTTGTCCAGTTTGAAACACCATCCGAAGATTCAATCAATACTCTAACCTTAGAAGCTGATGCTCCTGAGTCAATAACTCTAACTTTATAGTCTACCAGTTTCATTTCCTTTAAGTTTGGATAAAATACTTCTATTGCTTTCCTTAGCGCTTTATCTAAAGCATTGACTGGGCCATTACCTTCACTAGCAGTAATCTCTTCTTCACCATCTACTCTGATTTTTATCATTGCAGATGCACTCAGTTCTTTCGAAGATCCTTGATCCTCTTCAATTATTCTATAATATAAGACCTTAAAATATGGTTTATATTTCCCCAAATGTTTTCTAACTAGCATCTCAAATGAAGTTTCGGCAGCTTCGAATTGATAGCCTTCACTTTCCATATCCTTGAGTAGGTTTACAAGCTCTTTTGCTTCTTTTGAAGTTTTAGTAATGCTTGGATCAACCTTCTGAAGCATCTTCATAATTGAATTCTTCCCTGATACCTCTGACATTAGGAAGGACCTGTGATTGCCAACTAGCTCCGGAGTAATATGTTCAAATGAATTTGATGCTTTTGTAACTCCATCGATGTGCATTCCACCCTTATGCGCGAAAGCATTTAGTCCAACATATGGCATGCTTGGGTTCAATCTCATATTTGTAATTTCAGCCACATACCTTGCTGTTTCAGTTAAGTGTTCTAGTCCTTCTTTAGGTATGCAATTGATATTCTTTTTAATCTGTAGGTTGGCTATTATTGTTGCTAGGTTGGCGTTGCCGCAGCGCTCACCGATTCCTATGAAGGTTCCTTGCACGTGAGTGGCGCCCGCTTTTACGGCCATTATTGAGTTGGCTTCTGCCATTCCTGTGTCGTTATGGCAATGTATGCCAACCTCAACTCCAAATTTTTCAACCACTAGTTTGGTAACATCGTAAATATCGTCTGGGAATCCACCGCCGTTGGTATCGCAAAGCACTAGGCAGTCTGCTCCACCGTCTTTTGCTGCTTGGAGGGCTCTTAGGGCATACTTTTCATTGCTCTTATACCCATCAAAAAAATGTTCCGCATCATATATAACTTCTTTGCCCTTGTCTTTGAAAAATTTTACCGTATCTTTTATCATTGCAAGATTTTCATCAAGGGTTGTCTGTATAACATCAGTTACATGAAAATCCCACGACTTTCCAAATATTACAACTGTATCTGTTTCAGCTGATAGAAGCATTATTACATTCTCATCATCTTCAACTTTTATATCTTTCCTTCTAGTGCTACCAAAGGCTGCTAGCTTTGCATTCTTCAACTTCATATTTTTCGTGCGCTCGAAAAATTCCTTATCCTTAACGTTAGAACCAGGATTACCTGCTTCTACATAGGCTACCCCAATGTTATCAAGGGCCTTTAGGATTTTAATCTTGTCCTCAATTGAAAAAGAAACGTTTCTAGCTTGCGCTCCATCCCTCAGATAGGAATCAAATATTTTAACCGTCTTTTTCATCTTACTACCTCCTCATCAATTTGAGTTTTGAGTTTCCATATATAACATCTTGTTTACTGCGTTTACATAAGCAAATATACTCGCTTCAATTATGTCAGTACTCAATCCTCGTCCAGAGTAAATAACTCCATCTGGCGCTTTTATTTTTACCAAAGCATCACCCAAAGCGTCTTGCCCTTCAGTAACTGATTCTATCTGGTAATCCTCTAGTAGAAGCTCTTTTCCAACGATTTTTTCTATGGCCTTAAATGCCGCATCAATAGGTCCGTCTCCCCTTGCTACCTTTTCAATCTTCTTTTCATCTTTAACTAGCATGATTGTGGCTGTAGATGTAATAGTATTTCCACAAGTAATTACAAAACGCTCAGTAGTGTAAGCTTTTGGAACCTGAACTGATTCCTTGTCCAAAATCGCTTCAATGTCCTTGTCATATACTGTTTTCTTCTTATCGGCAATAGCCTTAAATTTTACAAAAGCTACTTCCATTTCTGCTTCCGTTATATTATAACCCAATTCTTCGATTTTATTCTTGAAAGCATGTTTTCCTGAATGTTTTCCAAGCACCAAGGAGCTTTTATTTAATCCAATTGATTCTGGAGTCATTATTTCATAAGTTTCAGCGTTTTTCAACATTCCATGTTGATGTATTCCGGATTCGTGGGCAAATGCATTTTCGCCAACGATCGCTTTATTAGGTTGCACCTTCACCCCAGTAATTCTGGAAAGTAGCTGCGACGATCTCATTATTTCCTTTGTGACAATTCTCGTATCACAGTTTAGCACATCTCTTCTAGTATGGAAGGCCATAATGATTTCTTCCATCGCAGAGTTTCCAGCTCTTTCACCAATACCATTAATTGTGCACTCCACTTGTGTCGCGCCCGCACTTACTCCAGCTAAAGAGTTTGCAACCGATAACCCTAAGTCATCGTGGCAGTGAACAGAAATATCAACTTTATCAAGCTCAGGGCAATTTTTTCTTATTTTAGTTATAAAATCATAATATTCTATTGGAGTAGTGTACCCAACTGTATCAGGTATGTTTATTGTAGTTGCTCCGGCTTTTATTACCCCAGTAAATATTTTGGCAAGGAACATCGGGTCACTTCTCGTAGCGTCTTCCGCTGAAAACTCGATATCTGAACAATATTTTTTAGCATGTTTTACCATCGCAATTGCTCTTTCAAGCACTGCCTCGGGCTTCATGTTCAATTTATATTCCATATGAATTGGCGAAGTCGCAATAAAGGTATGTATCCTCGGAGCACTAGCGCCCTTTATGGCTTCCCAAGCTCTATCTATATCACTTTCAATGGTTCTTGCAAGACTTGCAACAACTGACTCCTTAATTGTCTCAGCAATTGTCTTCACCGCTACAAAGTCCCCTTGAGAAGAAGCAGCGAAACCAGCTTCGATTATGTCAACTCTCATCTTTTCCAGTTGCTTCGCAATCTCCAATTTTTCTTTCAGGTTCATGCTGCACCCTGGAGATTGCTCTCCGTCTCTTAATGTTGTATCAAATATCTTAATCATTCTAGTCATTTTCTTTTCCTCCTTCTCTCAAATCGGCCACAAAATGCCATTCTTTTGCGATAACTTAGGAATGCTGCTTCTGTGCGATTTGTAAATTTATACAAAAAAGCCCTGAAGCCATTGGCTTCAGGGACGATAATTTTACCGCGGTACCACCCTGATTACTGCCTGTAAGCAGTCTCTTTCGGTTCTAACAAACCTTGAACTATGATAACGGTGTCTGCCGTCATTCCTTACTTTCCTTGCAGTTTCAGGAATGCTGCTTAGGAGCGAGATTTGTTTTATCTTCGTATCGGCTCACAGCACCCGCCGACTCTCTGTAACGATTTTTCAAAAACAAGAACTCCGTCATTGCATTTATTACATATTTTTTTATAATTGTTGATAGTATATTAAATATTTTCCCCTCTGTCAATAGCTTAAACTAAGCTCCTTGCAGATATTTATATTTTTGTTAATTCAAAGGAAACTTCGTTCTTTAAGCCTTTGAGTTCAGGAAGTGCACTTGTTTGGGTCATTACACCAGTTGCAGTTATTAACCCATCCGTATTTGTAAATCCAATATTATAAACATTATTTGCATCTATTTCGTATATAAACTCTCCAGTTTCCGAGTCAAATGAACCCACAAATTCTACATTATCACTTGGATCTTCATTGATAGATGTAAAGGTAAGTGTGTTGTCTTCATTTTGAAGAACTTCATATTTTACATCGCTGCTAAATCCTTGCCATTCAGACTCACCTTCAACAGCATATTCTTCCCCAGCCGCCCCATCATAGTCGTATACTATTTCTACTCTTGACATAGTCATCGTGCCAGAATAAGTTCCGCTAACATCTCCGATACCTGTTGCCTGCGGTGTTTCTTCTCCAGCGCATCCAGCCGTCAAACCAACCAACAATATTATTAAGATTATGACCCAACTTTTTCTTTTCATTTTGCAAAATCTCCTTATATAACTAATCCTTAGATTTAACGACTACTATTATAATCCTAATTGATTCTTCAATGCTTTCTGCAAAGTCGATGAGAAATTTACATATTATTTTTGCCAATGATCTGGCCGCTCTAAGCGATCTGATAATTTGGTTTTAGCATCACCTTTCGTTACATTTATTTGTGCTTGAGTTAAAAATATACTTTCGGAAAGATCTGCACCTCTAAAATCCGTGTCTCTAGTATCGGCTCCAATGAAATCAACGCCTTTTAGATCACACACACGCATGTCCGTAGCAATCAGATAAGCGCCACGTAAATTGGCTCCAACTAGATTAGTTTCCCTAAGATCGGCTCCAATTAGATCTAACTTTGTCCCCAAGATTTTCTTGCCTTGAAATTGATTAATCTCTTCCCTGTTAATAGCCGTAGCTCGAACAAGCTCACTTGCTTTTAACAGTAACTTGTTTACTTTAGACCAATGAGCAGTTAAATCCAGTTTAAGCATCAAGTCTTTATCTATCATCGATAATTGTCTTGTTTCAATTAAAGCTGATTCAATCTCGCTCCATAACGAAGATGCTTCTTTTAATATCAAAGCTTCTTCAAGATACCAAAGCAGCTCATGAATCTGGCGCATTATTAAAAACGCATCAAACATTTTATCTTTCGTGTCAGGAAATTCGAGCCAATCTTTGCCTTCAAATGTTCCTTGAGATACCTTTTGCCCCGCCCCAAAGCATTCATAAGCGATACAGCCTTTTAGCCCTCTGCTATTCAAACTCTCATGAACCGAACATCGAAAATCCTTTTGCAAATTAACGCATGGTTTCCCAGCTTTTTTTGTGTTTGGAAAACCTTCCGATGCAGAAAAATGAAGGGCCACACAGCACAAACCAAAACAGTTTGCGCAGTCCGCCCTAAGATTCTTTAATATTTTGTCTTTTGAATTTTCTTTTGCTTCTTTAAATTTCATCGGAATTTTTATTTTCTAGGGAAGCCTTGTAGATCTTGTCATTATATTCTTTTGCTTCTCTATAAAACGGCTCCACTTTAGATAAGCTTGCTAGGCTTGCTACAATTTCATTAGTATGTTTCAATATCTTCTTGCCATCACCTATAGTAGGATCATCCTTCATATTTTTATAACGAATAGAGTTGCCCCAAACCCCAATAAGCGCAATCTCTTTGCTGAAATCTTTAATAGTAATAATTTCTTTTGCTCCTAAAATTTTTTCATAAAGGTCACTAATATTATGTGTGAAATCATAATCTAAGTCATAACATCTTAGTGTTCCTTTTATCATTTTCTCGATACACTGTGAACAACTATTTATTGTAGCATCTGCTCTATAATTTACTGCGCTTTCTGCTACCCAAAGATCAACAATTGCTTTATCGAATAAATCAGCTTTTTTGGACATTGATGTCATATAGAACCCTCCCCTTTTTCATCGCTTCACAAACAGAACTGTTTTCGTTAAATTGCAAATATTTTATTTCCTCTTCGGATAGTATTGAAATATCCGTGCTTATATACTTTTGCATACTTTCTCTGGTTTTGGTAATTGCATAACTTAAGTCTGCTTTTTTATCCATGGTCAAATTTTTTTCTGCAACTATTACCATTAAATCAACATCGCTATTAAGCGTTGGGGTGCCATATGCATATGACCCAAAAAGAATTATTCTAATAGGGCTGATAGCTTTGGTTATTAAATTGGTTAAGTCTTTGATATCTTTTTTACTATACATAGATACCTCCTATTCAAAAAACTTCTACTATCATTATAATTAATTTTACTATTATAAACAACCCTTCCAATGTTTTGGCTTAAAGAGGCGGGAGAGCGTTTAGTAAGAAAACGGTTCGCGGCATTTTGTCATCGAAGCACGAAGTGCGAGATGCGCCGCGTGTTTTCGTCTAAAGGATCTCCCGCCTCAGAATTACTACAACTTAGCCAACTCTATGGCGATGTTCGCAGCAACCTTCACGTTCGAATACACCAACTGCTTATTCGCGAACAAGCTCTTGTTTCCAGTAGTCTCGTGAAGCTTCGCAAGGATGAAAGGCGTCATTTCCTTGCCCCTTATTCCCTTTTCGAAAGCTTCTGAAACCACATTATCAATGGCGCTATTTATGAATTCAAATTCCATTTCATATTCAATCGGAATAGGATTGGCAATTACCATCCCACCTTTGAGCC
>CAYRVM010000010.1:0-5937 GCA_964427575.1 uncultured Oscillospiraceae bacterium
ATTTGGTCCGCCTATAACAAATCTTCCGGTTGGATTTACATAAATCTTTGTTTGATCATCTAGAAGTTCTTTTGGGATCACCTTTTTAATTACAAATTCAATTAAGTCTTCCTTTATTTTTTCCTGAGTAACGTCCGGATCATGTTGTGTTGAAATGAGAACTGTATCTACTCTAACAACCTTATTTCCATCGTACTCAACCGTAACCTGTGTCTTCCCATCAGGTCTTAAATATTTAAGTTTGCCACTTTTTCTAACATCTGCCAGCTTCTTTGCCAGCTTGTGAGCTAGAGAGATTGGCATTGGCATTAATTCCTTTGTTTCATTGCATGCAAATCCGAACATTATTCCTTGATCTCCTGCTCCAGTAGATTCAAGACCTTCTTCAGATTCTCCTTCTTTTGACTCTAGTGAGTTGTCAACGCCCATCGCAATATCTCCAGATTGATCATGAATCGCTGTTAAAACAGCGCAATTTTCAGCATCGAATCCGAATTTTCCCCTGGTATATCCAATTTCGCTTACAACTTCCCTTACGATTTTCGAAATATCTACATAGCACTGCGTTGTTATTTCACCGCAGACTAAAACTAATCCTGTGGTAACTGTTGTTTCTGCTGCAACTCTGCCGTATGGATCCTCAGTTAATATCGCATCAAGAATGGCATCAGATATCTGATCGCATACTTTATCTGGATGTCCTTCTGTTACTGATTCAGATGTAAATAGTCTCTTTGACATTTTTCGTTCCTCCATTTTGTTTCTTAGATTAAAAAAACTCCTCATAAAGAAGAGTTAGTGTATACACTTTTCTCCTCATCTCTCAGAATCTGCTTCTGTAGGAAGTAGCACCTTTCCATGAGATGTTAATCACCATGTCAGGTTGCCGGGCTTCATTGGGCCTAATCCCTCTGCCTCTCTTGATAAGGTTCTATTAAATTTTCAAGCAAGTTTTATTCTATATATTATCCCTATTATTGTCAAGAACAACATTTCCTAGTCTTTTAATATATTCACAAATGAGTTATACTTTAAACACAAATATCAAAAGAATTTATGAGGTGCTACATTTGGATAATGGCTTTACTTACATTTCAAATATAAAAGAACATAATCGAAGAAAATTTTCGGTCATTAAGGGTGGCAACACTACTGTCAAAGGACATAAGACAAGAAAGTTTATCACTTCCTATATTACAGATACAAGGCTCATGGGAGTGGTCGGACTGTATATTAGATGGGATATGATTGATGCACTCGGCACTACCGAATTTCATCAGTTTTTCTATTTAGATGCTGAAGAATATGGTTTTGAATCTTATAGAAGTCTTTATGGAGAAGATCCAACAACCCTTGAAATAATTGAACAAGCAACAATCGGAGGTTTAGGTGGTTCAAAATCCTACATTACCGAAAGGGAAGCGAGGTTCATATTCCAGTATTTCACTGAGATGAATCAAAGGCTTGGCCTACCTTGGCCAGAAGAAAAGCACGAATATTCATTTTTACTTCAACCCAAAATTTTACTTTCACATGTTGAAAAGCAAGAACTAGTAGATAAGATGTGCACAAAGATTTTATCCGATAATCAGTTGATTCACTATTATTTAATGAGATGTTTCGGCAATGATAAAGAAGGCGCTTCCTATCTATTACCTACAGAAATGTTTATTGATAAGGATTTAAAGCAATCTATGGATGAATTCGGATTTTACGTCAATAAGTCCGATGCAACCTTGTGCAAGAATACTATAGATAAGTTCTGCGATGAAACAGGCTATTATTATTTATCTGAATCACTAATAGAAACATTAGGAAATTATTATCTTTATGTATCTGAAGTGCGGTTGACAAGCGACTTTAATATAAAAGAAAACGCCAGCGAGGGCGAAGTAGAAAAAGTTTATATTAAGTCAGTTAGAGAGATATCTTCTTTTAAAGTTTCTCCTGCAGAAACGGCTATGATGCTAAACCGGGCAGAATATATAACATTATTTGAAATTGCAGCAGACCAAGAAGAATTCGAGCCTTTATTCCTTCCATTTATGGCTGGAAATATGATGACTCCGCAGGACGGTGGAAAATTATTTATTGAATTTAAAAAGAATAACGATCATGTCAACCAAAAGGTGTTCACGCTAAACGACGATATTCAATGCCTGTTTTATTTTAGCGAATATGGTCAATTAATTTTATCAGCTTTTTCTTTAAGAGAGATTGATCTAGCAGAAAAGCAGTTAAAAAGTTGCGCTGCTTACCCGCTTTTAATTCTTTCAGAAAAGTTCGAATTTAAAGAGCCTATTTTGTATGAATTCATTCAAAGTGGCTTTGATGATTTTGTAGATTTTCTGGATTCTATTGAATAGATTATAATTTCAATTCTTTACCAAAATGTTCGGAGAAATAAGTGGTGCTATATTTATCCAGCTTCCAGCTGGGTATTTTGCATTGTTTACAAGGTTTTGTAATCCATTTGTTTCTAAGCCACCTAGCCGCTCTTCCATTTCTTGAGTTTTTTGAAATGAATGTTTTACCACAATGAGTTGTTATTTCAGCGTAATCCCCCTTTATCTCAATGCTTCTTACGCCATGCAATACACCGCTTCTAGAAGACCAAAGTTTAATTTTTTCTACAAGTGGGAAAAGCGCAACGTGTTTACGATAGAACTTCTTTTTTAGATTATCGCTCATTTTGGGCCCTCCCTAATTTTTCTAATTCCAAAATCATTTCTTCTCTCTTATAGTTTAGCTCTACTATTGAATCAGCCTTATTTATCATTGTGCATCTAAATTTCAATTTGTTATCTGAATAATTGAAGTCAGTTAAGGCTTCATCAGCTTTACAAAAACCTTCCAAATACTCGATATAGCTGGCCTCTCCCATTATATGCTCTCCAGGCTGAGTAACCTGTCCATTCTCAACAAGAAAGTGTTCATAGGTAACGTTGAGTCTTATATTTTCTCTTCTGGCTGTTGTCTTGTTTCCTTTGCCTTCTAAACCAACGCAAAAATTCTTAACTAATTCTTCAACAAGGTTGTCCCCTGTGCTTTGCAATACAACCGTCGGCGTTTGACTCGGAAATCTTGCATCTATTTCTAATAGCTTCAATTCCTTATCGTTTAGAATAACTTCAACATCCATAATTCCGTTGAGATTAACTAGCCCTGCCAGCTTAATACCGAGTTGCTTAAAGCTTATTTCTAATTTATCATCCAAATCAGTATAAGAATTAACTTTATTGCAATCGAACTTATCATCCGTCAGTATTTCTGTGATTTTATATGTCTTATAACCTTTCGATGGAGAGCCAATGACCTCGATAGAATAAGATGGTCCAGTTAGAAATTCCTGAATAATCAAGGAATTCTTATCTTCCTTAGATTCCATAATTTCTAAGAATCCCTTTACCTGCTCAGCCGATTCAAAGATCTTAACTCCTACGCTACCGCTTCCAAAAACAGGTTTACTGATATACGGCGCTCTTCCTTCCGGGAAATATGAGGGTGCTGGTAGATTGTTTTCATGGAACAATCTATCTGATTTCAGTTTCGAAGAAGATATTTCATAAGCTTTTTCATCAAAAGCCAGAATAAATTTATACTTTTTTGACAACCTTAAAAGTTGATTTAGCACTTCTTCATTTTCTAATGCTGGTACTACTAAATCACATTTCATCAGCTCGTTTATAAGCTCTTCATCCTCATTTAAAATATCTGCGTTCAAAAATTCGGTTGCAAGACCTCTAGCCGGTGCCTTTGGATTTTTATCTACTAAAATCGAGTATATGCCAGCTTTTTTAGCTAAATAGCAAATCTCTGTCCCCTGAAGTTTCCCTCCGATAACGGCAATCCTTGTCATTTTATAACTCCTGCTTAAAAGCATCTATTAATGTTTTAAATTCCTCATTCGATCCCTGCTTCATTCCAAGTTCAGAAAGGATTTCAGATACCTCCAAAACTGTTCTACCTCCCTCATCAACGTCCTTAATGCTCTGGGCTACTCCTTGTAATCCTGAAAGTGGAGGAATGATAGATGTTACTATATTTGCCCCAGCAAGTAATCTCGATTTTAATCCATCAATGCCTTCAATATCAAGCGATGCAGGGATTAGTGAGTTTGGATAAGCAATTCTCATAACTGCAATTATTTTTTCTTCCATTCTTGGGTCTTTATCTTTTGCTTCATGCAGGGGAATGCCCTCTTGAGGAACAAATGTCATAACCCGAATTTGAGTTGCCCTTCCTTGCCCCATTTTAATTATCGAATCCGCAATATCCTCTATAGATTCGCCAACTCCTGTAAGTATTCCCTCTTCAACTAACAACTTATATTTCCTTGCAATCTCTTTGCTCTTGAGTCTATCATCAAAATTTTGAGATAGCCTTAGTTTCTCAAAAAGATTCTTATTAAATGTTTCTTGATAAAGTGCATAAAAATCTGTACCAGCTTTTGCAAAAGCTAATATTGCTTTCTCGTTAGCTATTCCCGGAGAAATCATTATCGGAAGGCCTGTTTCATCCTTAACCGTTTTAATTATATTGCCAATAGCCTTGAAATTATTCGCTCTATATTGTAAGTCTTCTCCCATTGTGAGGTCGATTAAATTTACTCCAGATTCTGCGAGTTTAATTGAGTGTTCAAGTATATCCGCTTCATTTTTTCTATATCTTTCAATTACATTAGAATTTCTATAATAGCAAAAGCTACAGCTATTTCTACAGAATGTTGAGAAATAGACGAAGCCATATAAAAATACTTTGTTTTCGTAGTGTTCCTGCCTAGCTTTTCTTGCTCTCGCGAATAATCCATCTAGATCCTTCGGCTCTTGAAGCATTAGAAGGTTTGTTATTTCATCATGTGTAATCGCTGATTTGTAATTTCCCATAGCTTTTCCTTTACTATTTCTTTTCGCATATATTTAATGGCGGGGAGCCCGAGAGTCACACTCGGCTACAGAGATTTAGAGTCAATGCGATCAATTCGATCAGCCCCCCAGATTTATTTATAAGCCATGGTAAGCATCGTTGAAACGCCTATTGGCAAATAATCATGTATTATTCTTTCTTGGTTTTCTAAAACTGCTTCATCAGATAGCGAAATAGGAACTCCCGGTCCAATAAACCAAACTCCCTTTTTAAGCATCCCCTTTTTTATGAAATCTCCCTTAGAACTAGCATCAAAAATTAAATCGAAGTTTATTAGTTCATCTAGACTATCGATAGTTTTATAATTATTTTTGCTAAGCCAGGACTTTATTTGTGGGTCTATATCCAAAACGGATATATCTATATTGTTTTCAGCCATTAGTTTTAAGACAATGCTTCCGACTTTGCCAGCTCCAATTAGTGCTATTTTACTTGCATTGCTCGGGCATCGTTCATAGATGGTTTTAAACGCTGCAAAAAAGCCTTTTGCCGTCGCCTCATCATTATTTACTATAGCTCCACTTTTTAGATTCATAGAAATGAATTCATTGTCGTCGGCCATGAAAATAATGTCTGCTCCATCGATAATCGCCTCATAATATCCAGCAACATCCGTTGCCTTGGTTATATGTGTATTGAAGCCCAGTTTATCAATTATTGCCTTAATTGAATCAGCAAAATAACCTATTTCTCCTTGACCAGATGTGATTGGAATAATATATATTTTATCAGTTCTAATTTTGCTCTTAAGCTCTTCTTTGCTTAATCCTCCTGCAATGCAAGCTAATTCCATAAGTCCAAAGCCTAATTTGCTTTTTAGCTCAAGGTCATATCTATCCATATCACTTTTGATATCTGAAATCCAATCAGATTTAAGTCTTGTCATCTTTCCACCTTAAATTCCATTAAATGTTTAGTCTTGAGCCGTCCAAATACGAAAGGCTCCTGCCAACTCTCTTTATATTCTCGTAACCGCCCATTGCGAGAGCAATTCTCTCAATTCCAAAACCT
>CAYRVM010000010.1:5947-16261 GCA_964427575.1 uncultured Oscillospiraceae bacterium
CCCACCCAAGTGTGGAATACTCCCCACTGTGCATCAAGTGGATGTGGACCTGTGGCGCAAGATGCAATTTCAATATCGCCTGAAACAATATCCAATGTTTCCCCGTATACTTCCGATTCCGTTTCTTCCAGTTGATAATTATCAAATCCAATAGCTTCCATTGCTGATATTGCTAGTTCCCTAAGCCTCTTATTTTGATCTCCATCTTTGCAGCCAGCCATCTCAACCAAGTTGAGCATGGTAAATTCATTCATATGTCTGGCCCCTTGGGTTTCCTTTCGGAAGCAAGGCCCTACCTCAAATATTCTTACAGGCTCCTTTGTTATTTTATAAATATCTCTCATCAAAGTATATAGATTTGGAGCCAGCATAGGTCTCAAGCAGCGTTTATCGTCAAGCCAAAAGACCTGTTTTGTCAAAGGATGCTCTTGTGTTATAGACATCTTTTCAAGCATGTTTTTAGGCAAAATAAGTGGTGTGTTTACTTGGTTGAATCCCTCTCTTTTTGTTAGCCACTCTTTTAGGTCGTTTTCAATTTTATTTACTAAAGGGACATGCTCTTCTCTCAGAAATTTTAGGAGTTTTGTCTTACTTTCTCTCGATAATTCAATTTCTATTTCCTTAAAGTAAGCATCTCTTTCGTTTATGTTTTCAAAGCATTTGCTTATGGCCTCAAATGGTGCATTTAGTTCGCTCAACCTTTGAATTTGTGTAACAGTAAGCTTTTCCATTTTGTTACCTCTTTTGAATTAAATCATTTGGGGGAAATTCATTGCTTTTATATATTCATCTTGAAAGTTTGGATACCCAGCCAATTCCATATGCGTTATTTTTTCTGGCAGCGCAAAGGCAAATTCCCTTTCCTCTTTAGAAAGCAAAGCCATGAAAGCTCCAGTACAAGCGGCATTTCCAATAGAAATTATATTTTCTTCTCCGATGTCAGGAAGCAGCCCTATTCTAACTGCGCTCGCCTTGTTAATATAGTTCCCAAAGGCCCCCGCCATAAATATTTTATCAATATCTGATATTTCCTTTGAACATAAACTTAAAAGTATTTTAATACCGCTATAAATCGCTCCCTTTGCCAATTGAACTTCACGTATATCCTTTTGCGTGATAACGACATCATCAGATTTCGAATCCTTGGCGAATGCTAAAACAAACTCCCTGCCATTTTCGCCATCTCTCAATCTATTTATGAGGTGTTCTGGTACTTCTAATTTTATTGCACTATCTTTATCGCTCAATCTTCCTTTGAAATCTATCAATTTACTTTTTAGCATTTCTGAAATCGCATCAATTAATCCTGATCCACAAATACCAATTGCTTCAACATTATCGATTACATCAATCTTTACATCAATTCCGTCAATTTTAACTGCCTCGATTGCGCCTTTAGATGCTCTCATGCCTTTTCCTATACTTACCCCCTCAAAAGCGGGGCCGGCAGCCGTTGAACACGCATACGTATGACCATTATCCGAAAGTACGATTTCTCCGTTAGTACCGATATCTATAGCCAGGTTTGTCCCCTCTTGCTTAGTTAGTCTTGATGCCAAAATAACCCCTACAATATCCGATCCCACATGCCCCGCAATATTCGGTAGCAATCTTGCTTTACACATGTCGGAAGCCTCAATCATTATTTCCTTTGGAGTAAATGCTTCCTTGCATAAAAACTCTGGTTTAAACGGTGCAATAGCTAAACTTCTAGGACTCACTCCGAGCAATAAATGGCTCATTGTAGTGTTCCCTACTATAACTATTTTAATCAAATCACTAATTTTCAAGTGCTTATTTTTTACAAAATCCTGAACAATTTCATTTAAACATAAGCCAATTACTACTTTAAGCTCCTTTAAATTTTCATCGCTCTGATTTGCATAGTTTATTCTTGATATTACATCTCCACCAAAATTCCCTTGCGGATTTGTTTTGGCGCTTACCGCTACTTCCTGAAAACTAGCTAGGTTCCAGAGCGTTCCAACGACAGTTGTCGTTCCAATGTCAAATGCAATTCCATATTGTGCTTTGGCAATTGCATTGCTTGCATTTTCGCTATTTTTTTCTATTTGTAAATTATATTCTTTCTGCTTTTCTGTTAAATATTCTTGGAAATCCGTTGGTAAAACTCCCATTTTTGTCTTTCTAAATTGAGCTGAGTTTGTTTCTGGGACAAGAACTGTCATATCATTGTTGACTAATACTCTGCACGCTAATCTATATCCGCTTTCTATTTCATTTTTTGAAAGGCTAGAAAGCTCATGCTGGTCTAAATTTTTGTCATTTCCCTCAGTTATTTGTACCTTGCACTTCCCGCAAGTTCCAAGGCTTCCGCAACTTGCTTCTATATCCAGTCCTACTCTTAGGGCAATCTCTAATAAATTCTCATTTAAGTTACTATAGGCTGAAATGCCAGCCTCTATGAATTCAACCTTTGTTTTTTTAGTTTTATGCATTCCCAGTCTCCCTATCTTTTCTTCGACAAAATGTGCAATTTAAATCTTTTGTAGTGCAAGACATGCAATCATAATCCGGCAACAACTTTGAATCGTCTACAATAATAAACATACCAACGCAAGACTTCACAGGCAATATTACATTATAATAATTGGTTTTTACTTCAATTTTATCTCCATCCAAAATTTTGAAAAAATCTCCAACTTTTGATGTATCTATACCATAAAACCCTGGGCCAATCGAATCGGAAATGAAGATATCCCTTTTTCCATTTATTAGTGTTTCTTCCTTAACCTTTTGAAGTAAATCTCTCTTCAGCTCATCCCTTCCCGCATCAACATATGCTGTCCCATAGGTATCCGCATAAAATTTATCGAGCATAGAATGACTATCATCAAGTTCATAATCCCCTGCCGTCAAAATATACGGAATGATTTTAATTACTGAATTTTTATTAATTATTGATAGTCGTTGAAAAGAAAAATCTATATTATTAATTAATAATTTACCATCGTTGAAAATATCATTTGTGTATATTGAGTAGATACCCCTAACTTGTATTTTATCATTTATTTTATTTCTTAATTCGCTAGCTTGAATCTTCATAGCTACTGCTTTTGGCTTTTCTTTGGTAAAACCGCACATCGAATCAAAGTAAACATCTGCTGTTTCAGCTAATAATTCTTCTTTATATTTGATAATAATATTTTCCATAATCTTACCTGATTTTTACTTTCAAATTTTATTTTTTTAAATTGATAGGCTGTTGTTAAAATACTTTTTTGTTGCAGCAGTTATAATGCTTAACATTTTGATCCCAATAGAAGAAATTACAACAATCTGTGATTCCTCAATTTCTTCATCCCAACTTGATATGCTGACATGCGTTCCAACAACACTTACTTCTTTATTCCCTTGGTTTGTCTTAATAAAGCCCTTTATTCTATATGCGTCCTTAGACACTAAATTTAGAAAATTATTTAAACTTTCAGTATCATAAGTTTCGTCTCCGCTTAAAACAAATGACTTCGGTTTTGATGATACTGTATTTGTACTTTCTTTTGATTCTTTATCTATAGGCTCAAGCTCATTCACTAGTTCTTTGATGCCACATTTTGCATATGATGTTATGCATGTACCTATTTCAGGATTAATTTCATGAATCTTTTGGTTAACTTCTTCTATGGTAAGTTCATCAACTAAATCAGCTTTATTTAAAACAGCATAGCTGCTATATTCAATTTGATTATTGAGGGCAGGAAGGAGGTCGGATAGGTCTATGAAGTTTTCGCAATCTACAATCGCAATCGCGCCCTTATATAAATATTTATTAATTGTTTTTGGCTCAATCGCCCTTAAAATCTCTGTCATATTTGAAGGATCTGCTAGTCCCGATGCTTCGATAAAGACATAGGAAAGATCCCTTGTAGACATTTCAATTAGGCTCGCTAGGAAATTATCTTTGATGCAAGCGCAAAAGATAGAGCCATTAGTGAGCTCAGCCATCTCTATCCCATCTTTTTTTAGCAGCTCGCCATCTATATTTATCTTCCCAAACTCGTTAACAATAATACCAATCCTTACATCCTTAAAAGAATCTAATATGGATTTCATTAGGGTCGTTTTACCCGCTCCTAGGAATCCTGTAAGTAGTACCAAGTTAATCATTTTTATTCCTCGTTTCTTTCTATTCCAATATCATGGCATACCGTATTTTATCATTATTTGTACGTTGCAATCCACTTGTCTTTAATTTTATTTCTCTTTAATAACAGGATAGCAGATATAAATCTGCTATCCTGAATTTTGTATATTAGATTGAATATCTTACTCTTATTTTTTTGCTGTGTGTTCAAGAGTTTCTGCTGGCATTGTAAAGTCACATTCAAGTAGTGGAACGATCTTTGTTTTCTTAGCAACTTTATACCATATGTATAGTAATGGAGTTACTGGAATCAAAATGTAGTTTGTAATAAAGTCGAACCATGTGAATGATGAGAATACCCAAATATTTGCTCCGAAAATTACGATTGTAATTGTTATCATAGCAAATATTGGACCAAACGGATAGAACTTAGATTGATATTTTAAATCTTCAATTTTATTTCCTTGAGCAACCCAAGCTTTTCTAAATCTGTAATGGCAGATAGCGATACCAAGCCAAATGATAAATCCAGAAATACCTGAAGCGTTGTAGAAAATCATGTAGATTTTGCCTTCGCCTACTAATGAAGCAAAGAATGAAAGAGCTGCGATTAATCCAGTTGCCCATACAGCATAGATAGGTACTCCGTTTTTAGCAACTTTAGAGAAGAACTTAGGTGCGTTTCCTCTAATAGCCATTGCATGAAGCATTCTAGATGCAGTATAAAGACCTGAATTACCACAAGATAATACTGAAGTCAATATTACAGCGTTCATTACTGAAGCAGCTGCTGCGAATCCAGCATTCTTAAATACTAATGTCATTGGGGAAGCTGCTACGTTTCCAATTCCACCGCCAAGGATATCAGGGCTTGTGAAAGGAATTAAAGTACCAACTACAAATATTGAACCAACGTAGAATAATAAAATTCTCCAGAATACTGATTTGATAGCCTTTGGAACGTTCTTTTCAGGGTTATCAGTTTCAGCAGCTGCAAGACCAACGATTTCAGTTCCTTGGAACGAGAAACCAGCGATCAAGAATACTGACATCATTGCTGCAAAACCACCAACAAATGGTGCTTTTCCAGAATCTCCGCCATCAAGAACCCAGTTTTGGAATCCGATGTCGTGTCCGCCAACGATACCAACGATCATCGCAACACCAACAATCAAGAAGATTATTACTGTTACTACTTTGATACCAGCGAACCAATATTCTGCTTCAGCAAATGATTTAGTTGAAATTAAGTTTAATCCCATAAGTAATACGAACGATATCATAGCTACGATAGTTACTGGCATATCAGGTAGCCAGAACTTAACAATAAGACCAGCTGCTACAAATTCTGCTGCAACTGTAATCGCCCATGAGAACCAATAGTTCCAACCTACAGCAAAGCCGAAGGCAGGATCGATAAATCTGTTTGCATAAGCTTCAAAAGATCCTACTAGAGGAAGTTGTGTAGCCATTTCACCAAGTGATGACATCATAAAAAATACTATAATACCCATTAAACTGAATGCGAAAAGCGCACCACCTGGGCCGGCTGAGGAAATAGCTCCTCCACTTGCAAACCAAAGACCTGTTCCTATTGCACCACCGATTGCGATCATGCTGAGTTGTCTTGACTTTATGCCACGATGTAGTTTAGTATCGTCGGCAACGATAATTCCTTCTGGTTCTGAATTCATCTTTTAATCACTCCTTACATAATTTTGTTTGTGAAATAAATAATTAAGAATTTAGCTTAAACCACCTTCTTTCACATTAATTAGTTATACCAATGATGCTTATACTATACTCCAATTTGATTGAAGTAGAAAGTCCTAATAAATTTGTAAGTTTATTTTATTCCGGCTCTTTCTTTAAAACGCTCAACGGAATTAATTTTCATCCCAGTAACTTCTGCGATTCTAAATTTTGCTTCCATTCCTGCATTTGAGCTATCAAAAGGTTCAACTGTTCCAAGCCCTAATTCTGTTCTAATTTCTGTCATTGTTACTACATCACGAAGTTCCATAAGTGTAACACCCAATTTGTCTGCTACGTATTTTTTAGCCTCATCTATTTTCATCTTATGAGTTAGCTGCATTCGTAATACTAGATCTCCAGCAGTACGAATTCCGCCCATACCAGCGACAACCGAGTGAGTGATGTCAGTCGAGAATGGATCACCCACACCAATCTACAATCCGTCTATTTTGCAGATTTCGACCAGCGCCTTGTCCACCCTACAGACAATGTCTGTTGGTATTATTTCGCACATCGGCATGCCGCATACGCCCATTCCCACATTTGCATGAACTGGGATAACCGCTGCATCGACGCAAGCTTTTATGAATGTACATACTCTTCCAATATTCCAAGCAAAGGATTTGCTACAATTTGTATTTACAACAGCCCCGAATATTGAAGCTCCAGCTTTTTCTACGAGTTTTACTTGCTTATGAGGATAAAGTCCAGCTAGTCTAACTCCATCGTATGTCAATTTTCCATGCATACCGAGTACAAATTCGCCAGCCATTCCTAATTCAACTCCCATGTTGGGAAATCTTTTTGTTATTATTTCTGTTGCTTTTAGAGCGGCTAGGAAATCGGCGTCGCCCGCTGCTCCTGATGAATCTAGATTCATTCCATCAGCACCAACTCTGTACATATGCTCAGCAACATAAACTATGTCTTTAACTGCATGCTCTATAGCTTCTTCCTGTGCTGCTAATGCTTCATCTATTCTTCCATTTGGAAGAAGCTCTGCCCAATTTTCTACAGGTCCATCTGGCTTTGTGTAAAAACCAAGGTTTGTCATTGCACCGTAGAATAATGGCATTGTAGTTTTATCCAAAGCATTCTTCATTACAAAAGCTTCTCTATCTGCTATTCCTTTTACAGTCTTGTAATTATAATCGGGAAAACCTATATCTACTGAATCGCATCCGTATGCTCTTTCGAAAACCATTGCTTCAGCTGCTTTTTCAATTGGTACTCCGCATTTTTCGCTAAGCTTATATCCACCAGAGTCACTAGTTGATACAACTTCATCTCCTGCTTCTACTCCAACAATATTACCCTTCATGGTAACAATACCAAAAATATGTTCCATCTCGTCGGCAGACAAAGGAGGAATTTTACCTCTGGATGCAGCATCTTCTACGCCTTCGAGAATATCAGCTCTTATTTCTTCTGCCGTCTGGTAAATTATTGAACCATCGCCCATTCGGCTTAAAAAAGTCTTTTTGCCTTCCATCTATATCATCCTCTCTTGTTATTTTTTCAAGTTAACCCAATCCATTATTACTTTAACAGATTCTGCAGCATCCTCGCAATAAGCATCTGCGCCGATTTTATCAGCCCATCTCTTTGTTACCGGTGCTCCACCAACCATTGTCTTGTATTTATCTCTTAGGCCTTCTTTTCTAAGAATTTCTTCAATCTTTTTCTGTTCTGTCATTGTGGTAGTAAGTAGCGCACTACTTCCGATGAAATCAGCGCCATATTCTTCAGCTTTTTCTATAAAAGTAAGTGCTGGTACTTCTCTTCCAAGATCATAAACTTCAATCCCGTTGCTCTTAACTAAAGAAGCAACAATTCCCTTACCTATATCATGTACGTCTCCAGCCACAGTTCCGATAACCATCTTTCCTTTTTTAGGAATATCTGATTTCCCGATTGACCCTTCAATAACTGTAGTCGCCTTTTTCATTACCTCAGTTGAGTAAATTAACTCGGGCAAAAAAATTTCTCCTCTTCCGAAGAGATCTCCAAGTTCACGAATACCAGAACTAAAACCTAAGCTAAGTAACTCAATAAGATCAAAATTTAATGCTTTTGCTTCATTTATAGCCATTAGGGCCTTGTCTTCATCACATTCAACAATTGACTCGTGTGCCATTTTAAAAATTTGTTCCTTGTTCATTTAATCCTCCCAAAACCTTAAAAATTGTTACTTTTTATATTAAAATTATTTAAATCTTTTATTAATTAAAACACAATATATTTTTTGGAATTCACAATTAATAGTATAATCCTTTGCTACAAAATTATCAAGCTTTATACATTGTGCATAAATAGTTTTTTTCTAAAATATGCCCTTTTGATTTATGTTTATGCATGCGCATATAGAATTATGTAAAGAGTGATTCTATATGCGCACACATTGTAACATCAAGTTAATTGGTTGACGCTTCTATTTTCTGTTGTACTTTCTAACTTCATTGATAAATTCTTCTTTGTCTGGGATTATCGAAACCCATTTGATATCTCCATTTATACACATTGTCGGAAGGTTAGTCAATCCCATTTTCCTGGTTCTTGCTATATCTTCCTTTACCGTATATTTGTATACCCTATATTCGGCTATATCTTTGATTTCATCCATCGCATCAACAACACTATTAAGCATATATGTACAAGCTGCGCACTGTTCAGGATCAAGCAAGAATAACTCGATTAATACCTTACTTAGATTAGGATAATCAGGAATTTCAACTTCAATATCATCCTGAACTGCTTCATAATTTTCTATCATCTTCCTAACATCGTCAGTCCTTTTGACCGCTTGACCAGCTGCTATTGTATTTTCCATAGGAATGTCATATGGCATGTCGCAACCTGGACTAATTATTAAGTTGTGATGATCAAGGCTATCTAAAAGTTCGACAACGCCCTTCATGTTATCCTGCTGGTTTCCATGGAGCATAGTTGTTGTAAGCGGAATATTACCTTCAATAGTAATGTTGTATTCATCTGTAACCAACTTTGCAGCGGCTAGGTTTACATTTTCATCAACTGCAATGCAATCTGGTCTTGTTTCACACATTACTTTAATTTGCCTAGTTGCATTACCGCAAACGAAGAATGAAGAGTAAACATTTTTACTTCTAACATAATCAAATACTGCAGCAAACGAATCAGAAAGCATAGCTTCAAAATGCTTAGGAGATATCTGGCTAACTAAAGGATCTACAACCGCTATTACATCCATTCCTGCTTCTATGTAATACTCTGCCATTTTACAGCAAAATTCAGCGCAGAACTCGACTAAACCTTTTACATATTCCTGATCTTTTATCATATCCATGAATATGTCACTTCCTCTTAAATGCGAGGCTAACGTGAAAGGTCCACAAATCAATCCATATAAAGCTACTTCATCCCCAACTTCCTTTTTCATCCTTCTCATTACATCAAGAATCATAGGAATTCTTCCATCTTCTTTAGTTGGAATTTTGCAAACACATGGAATGGTTTTTTCTACTGCAAGAGGATGAGATTTTACCGACGGTGGATTGTAATCCGCCCATAGCATATCGCAACCTAATATTTCAGCTTCAATCTGAAGATCGAAAACTATTGGCATTCCATCTGGATTGTATAATTTCTTAACTTCCATCAATGATTCAAAAAGTTTGTCTGGCTCTCTTAGAACTTCAGATGCTGTATATCCCTTAAGCTTGCCAGCGTGAACCCCTGCAAAAGGAACCCAAGGCACTTCGTTAGTCTTTTCATGTCTAAGTACTTTAAATAATAATTCTTTACTCATATTCCCTCCTCATCTCTTTGTTTTCTTAATATTCATAATATTTGATTTTCGCAAATTAATATTACAATTTGTATCTTAGTTTTTGTACTTTTTTAATAATATTTTTGTATATTCTTGTAATTTTATTGGTTTCTGTTAATATGATATTGAAATGTTCAATATTTTTATACTTTTATTTGCTATATTTCATATTTAAATATTAATATAAGCTATTTAGGAGATTTATGGACGCAAATTCAATCAAAACTAAAATTAGCAACCAAAACTTACCAGTGAATTTATTGGAAGCGTTGATTTCATATTCAGAAATATGCGGGCTTCCAGTTACATTATATAACACCACCGGTGATTTGCTATGGGAGTATGCACAAGAGCTAAAAATTTGCCCACTTACAAGCATTTATTTACAAAAGAATAGTTCTTGCACTGAGGCTATGGCTTCTTCATTCAAGATTGCAAAGAACTTAGGAGAACCATATATTTTTCTTTGCCCCGCTGGTTTTACATTGATTTCTATAACATTGTTCCACAACAAGGAAGACTTAGGCTATGTTCTTGTGGGGCCCATTGCAATGGGTAAAATAAACCAGGAAATTATCACTAATATATTTAGGCTTAATAAAGTTCAAAGCAACTCAGATCTAATATCTCCTCTGACTCTTTTTAT
>CAYRVM010000011.1:0-7113 GCA_964427575.1 uncultured Oscillospiraceae bacterium
TACGGTTGTCTCCGAGCACAAATATTTCATTTTCTCCAACAGTTATCGGCCCAACATCTCCAAGAGTTTCCTGTCCAACCAGATATCCTTCAGAAAGAAGCTCTCCGTTTCGGAATACTTTCCCGTTACGGATTCTGAGCGTGTCACCTGGGGCGCCAATTACGCGTCTGATGGTGTTGGATCCTTTGTCTTCGGTTGGTGTGAAGTCTTTTCTGAAAACCACCACGTCGTACAGACTTGGCGCCTCTCGATCGTATGCAGTTTTTGATACAATTATTACCTGGCCATTTTCTATCGTTGGTGACATTATATCGCCATCGGATATGATTGGCCGGATCATCATCGTAACTAGCCATGCAAGTACGACTGGATAAACGATGAATCTTATCTTTTCTCTATATGTCCTAGTGTCTTCCTGCTTTTTATACTGCATTTTTAAATTCTCGCTTTTCATTATTAATTATTTATATTTTATTTTTATTATGCACTTTTTGTCGAAAAATACGCCGTCAATCATGTTAGTATTTTATAAAAAAATATCCTATCATAGTTTGTTTTGTGATTATGGAAAATTACTATACAACCTAGAACAAAGAGTTTCGAATCAGTTTGTACTTCTCTGGTAGTCTGCTGGTAACTTCTTTACCCGTCATATATCTCAATGGCTCTATGCAATCTACAAATTTTAGCTTGTATGCATGTAGGAATTGTGTGCTCAAGTCAAATCTGTTTAATACTGTGTTATTAACACCTTTGTTGCCATACTTTGCATCACCAATCACTGGGTATCCAATATCTGCGAGGTGCGCTCTTATCTGGTGAGTTCTGCCTGTGACAAGAAGCACTTCCAGGAGCGAATATCCTTTATTTACCGCAATAGGTTTAACTATTGTTTCAATTTCTTTCCCAAGATCATCCTCATCGTCATCGGTTTTCTTGTAGACCTTAACCTTGTTGGTCTTTTCATCTTTTACCAGATTGTCTTTCAAAATGAGTTCTTTATTCATTTCTCCTGCTACAATTGTGAGGTAGTATTTTTCAATTCGACCTTTTTCCCTGATCATTTCGTTTAAGGCTTTTACTGACTTGTTGTTTTTGCCAAACATTACAAGGCCAGTTGTGTTCCTATCCAAACGGTTCACCGCTGCAGGTGTAAAGCTTTTTTCTAGTCTCGGGTTCCATTCTCCATTTTCAGTAAGGTAGGAAAGCACTTGGTTAACCAAGGTATTTTTCTTCTCTACCATGTCTCCATGGGTTAGAAGCCCAAATGGTTTCTCAACAATCAATATATTTTCATCTTCATATGCTACTGTAAATTGTCGTTTTGATTTGCTGAAGGTCAATTGTTTTTGCCTGAATTCATCGAGTTCTTGATCTGTTATATATATCTTTACTTCGTCCCCATTTAACAATATGGTTTCAATGTTAACCCTCTTGTTATTTACTTTTACATCCTTGCGTATAAGCTTGTATATATAGCTAAGGGGAGCTCCCTTCATGAATTTCTTAAGGAACTTATCTAACCTTTGATTTTCTTCGTTTTCCCCAATAATGATTTCTATCATCCCGGCTCCTTACCCTTTTTTAGACGTATCTTGTTATTATACACTATTTAGGGCTGTTATAGACAGATGTATTTCTCTACTGTAACTAAAATTTAATATGCCCCAAAATACTATTGATTTGTCTTTACCCCAAAAATATGGTAAATTTAAGTGTAAACTTTCTTTGAACGGAGGCATTAATCTTGGAAAAATTTAAAGATTTTATATATGACAAAAATGATATTGTTATTGCTCTTGTAATCGTTTTAATCGCTGGGTTTATTATATTAGGGCGTGTTGATGCGATTATGAATTATCCCGAAACTTTGATGGAGCAAGCGCAACAAACCACCGATACCGTTACAGATTCTGCTATTGCATCAGGCGGAGCAGTTACTACGGACCCAAGCATTGGAACCTCTACTGGAACTGCCATTGTAACTGGTTCAGCGACTGGAACTCAAACCCCACCAGCGCCAGTTGTTACTACACCGACAAAACCCACCCAACCAGCTGAAATAGTATACATCTATGTAACTATACCGCCAGGAGCAACAGGCGACTCAATAGCTGGAATTCTAATAACAGCGGGCTTTATAACAGAAAAATCCCAGTTCCTTAACGCTGTAGCCGCGGCCGGAGCTGACAAAAGGCTAAAGGCAGGGACTTTCAAGATTCCTAACGATTCAAACCCAACTCAGGTAGTGAATATACTAGCAAATTAAGGGTAAATTTATTTTAATTGATTATAATATAGGAGGATAAAATTATGGCATTTGTTACTACAAAAGAAATGTTCGCAAAAGCCTTGAAAAGCGATTACGCTGTTGGGGCTTTTAATGTAAACAACATGGAAATTATTCAGGGGATTGTTGAAGCGGCAAAGATTGAGCAGTCACCATTTATATTGCAGGTATCCGCTGGTGCAAGAAAATATGCGAAACCAATTTACCTTGTAAAGCTTGTTGAAGCTGCAATGGCAGATACTGGTCTTGACATCGTTTTACATTTAGACCACGGCGATGATTTTGAAATTTGCAAAAAATGCGTAGACGATGGATTTACATCAGTTATGATAGATGGATCAAAGCACTCATTCGAAGAAAATATAGCATTAACTAAGCAAGTTGTTGAATATGCACACGCAAAAGGCGTTGTTGTAGAAGCAGAATTGGGAAAATTAGCAGGAATTGAAGATGCAGTTAATGTAGATGCAAGAGATGCAACTTTCACTCACCCTGACGAAGCGGCAGAATTTGTTCACAAGACTGGAGTTGACTCACTGGCGATTTCCATTGGTACCAGCCACGGAGCATATAAGTTTAAAGGCGAACCTTGGTTAGATTTTGACAGACTAAAAGAAATCTCCTTCTTGATACCAAACACTCCTTTAGTTTTGCACGGTGCTTCTACTGTTCTACCTGAGTTCGTAGAAAGATGCAACAAGTATGGAGGAGACATACCGGGTTCAAGAGGCGTTCCTGAAGATATGATCAGAACAGCAGCGAAGTTCGGTGTCTGCAAAGTAAATATAGATACTGATTTAAGACTCGCAATGACTGCCGAAATCAGAAGAATATTTATGGAAAACCCATCTGAATTTGACCCAAGAAAATACCTCGGCCCAGCAAGGGATGAAATCCAAAAGATGGTTCAGCACAAAATCAAAGATGTATTATGCTCAAGCAATAGATTGTAGATTATTTATTTTTAATATAATACACGAAGTGTAATATTGTAAAAAATTTCACGAAAAAGAGGCTTTCTCTCTATGATTATTTCAATCATTTTGAGAAAGCCTCT
Source organism: uncultured Oscillospiraceae bacterium (assembly GCA_964427575.1). Taxonomy (GTDB): domain Bacteria; phylum Bacillota; class Clostridia; order Peptostreptococcales; family Anaerovoracaceae; genus JBAWWY01. The sequence goes on from CAYRVM010000011.1 coordinate 3,348, forward strand.
TAGATTTTATTCTAGTCTTTGATTCTTATTTATCATATGTAAAAAAGTTGTATAATCTTATTTCACGCCTTCTTTTACAATTGAATCAACTAATTTAAGATATTTGCCCACATCAACAGAACAACTTGTGATGGCATCAGCTTTTGCCGCTGCAGATCTTTCAGCACCCTTCAGTTTCGCAGGGTCAATCGCTCCATTTGTTGAGCTGAAGGTGAAAGCACTGTACTTGCCATCTAGAATCTTATTGAAGTCAAGAACGCTTGGATGAGTAGCATCTCTTTTAATAGTTGGGAATTTGCTTAAATCAAATTTGACTTTCTTATATTCTCCAATCAAAGTTGACATTTGCTTATCCCATGCTAGGATAGTATCCGCAGGTCTATCAGCAGTAGGTTTTACCATAGTGTACTGACCTGCTTTTGAATATGAAATTTTTCCCCAGTTTCCCTGTCCGCCTGAAGATAAAATCCCAGATTTCAAGAAGTAGCTAGGACCAAGTACATCGATCGACACATCATGAGCTTTTCCATCTTTGAACGTAACGGTAGCTCTCATCATGTCACCGCTAGTGGATGCTTCACTGTACTTGCCATATTTCGTAACAGTTTGAGGTTTCATATTGCTTGCAAGCTTTTGACCTGCTACCAGGACATCGCCTTTGATGACCACATCATTAAAGGTTGCAGAATCGTATTGGGCTTGCGTAGCAAATTCCAGCTGACCGGTTATGGTGCAATAGGTCATCTTAAAGCCATCGGCTTCTACCTTGACATTGCCATCCAATGTTCCGTATGCAAGATTTGCATTTTGAGCCTTCACAATCAAAGCAGGAAGTTTTAATGTAAATACTTGTTCACCACCAATATTAGGGGATGAATGATAGTAGATGCCCAATTTTCTAGCAGGTGCTTTCGCTTCTTCTTTTCTGATATCCCCTATCCAGGTAAGATCCTTAGTCAGAGTCACATTGCTGCCGAGTGTAGTTATCCATGTCCCTTTTTCTCCCAAAGATTTCTGCAATTGGGTTTCAGTTGCAAGATTTACAGAAGCACTGGCAACCACATCAGGGTAAATTCCAGGTTCTTTTGCAGGTGCAGGAGGTGCAACAGGTGTAGCAGCCTTGATGATAATCCTCTGGCCAACATAGATAACGTTGGAATCCTTCACGCTAGGATTCATAGCCATTAGTTGAGCTACTGTAATGTTGTGTGCATTTGCTATCTTCCAGATTACATCTCCACTCTTTACGACATATGTGCCGGTAGTGGATGTAACAATGGTTGTGCTCTTAGCAGGAGTCCAACCTGGAGTGGTTTTGCCGTCCCATGGAGTTGCCGCTGTAGTTGCGTCAGCAGCATAGGCTTGCAAAGTTAGTGCGAAGATCAACGTGAGTATCAACATCACAGACAAGACTTTAGATGTACGTTTTTTCATTTTTTTCCTCCTCGAAATTTTTGTATTAAACTTAATTATCTAATTAAATCTAATACTAATAGTCAAACTATTGAATAAGATTGTAATAAAGATATTTTACATAGTCAATAGTTTAAATATTGTTTACCCACTTTTTTTTAGAATATTCAAAAAATTATATTTCCATGGTCCATTTAAATTTATCAACCACTTTTCCATTTTGGATTCCGACGATTGTGTCATATATTTTCCTTGAAAGTTGACCTATTTCAGCATTGTTAATTATTAGGCATTCATCCTTCCAACAGAACTCTCCAACTGGAGAAATTACAGCTGCCGTACCAGTAGCAAATACTTCTTTAAGCCTTCCTGACTTTCCTGCTTCATAAACCTCTTCAATCGTTAATCTTCTTTCCGAAATTTTTATACCCCAATCTTTGAGTAGAGTTATTACAGAGTCTCTAGTAATCCCTGGTAAGATCGACCCACCTAGTGGAGCAGTTATAACTTCATCGTCTATTACAAAGAAAGCATTTGATGTTCCGATTTCTTCGACATACTTTCTTTCGATTCCATCTAACCAAAGTACCTGTGAATATCCTTTAGCTGCTGCCTTCTGTTGTGCTGGCAATGCTGCGGCATAATTTCCACCAACCTTGGCAGCTCCGGTTCCACCTACTACCGCTCTTACAAATTCATCTTCAACAAAGATCTTAGTTGGCATTAGCCCACCTTTATAATATGCGCCTACTGGGCATAGTATAATAATAAATTTATATTCCTTAGATGGTCTAACTCCCAAGAATGCTTCTGTTGCGATTATAAATGGCCTTATGTAAAGCGAGGTTCCTGCAAGGGTTGGTATCCAGTCCTGATCTACCTTTACGATTGCTTTAACCGCTTCAATTACTAATTCTGGGTTAATGTATGGCAAGCAAATCCTTGCATTTGTTGTATTCATTCTTTCTGCATTTTTATCAGGTCTAAATAAAAGAATCTTTCCTTGTTCAGTTTTGTAAGCTTTAAGACCTTCAAACATTTCCTGCCCATAATGAAATACCGTGGATGCAGGATCTAGCGAGAGTGGACCATATGGAATAATCTTTCCATCATACCAACCTTTATCTTCGCTATATTCCATTACAAACATATGATCAGTAAATACAGTTCCGAAATTCAGATTGCCACTGTCTGGTTTTGCTTTTGGGTTGCTTGTTTTTGTTACTTTGAAATTATAATCCATACTATCCCCACTTTCATTTATTATATACTTCGATTTATTTGAGTTTAAGCATAGTGTTTTAGTTCAATCTCTCCTCTTAAAAACTGAAGACCTCTTTCAACTAGGGCATTAATTTCTTCTTCGCCTGGAACTAGTTCTATTTGAGCTATAAAGCCAATTCTATCGGTCAAATGTTTAACTATTCGCTTGTCATAGGCTATTCCGCCCGTAAATATTATTCTATCGATATCTCCCTTTAAAACAGCAGACATTGCTCCTATTTCCTTAGCGACTGTATATGCCATTGCCTCATAAATGAATGCTGCATATTCATCGCCCTCATCTATTCGTTTATTTACTTCCTGGGCATTGCTTGTGCCAAGATATGCTGCCATACCAGACTTACCGGCAAATTTCTTTTCTATATCTTTCTTGTCGAATCCGCTATAACAAAGGTTAATTAAAGCTCCTGATGGAACTGTTCCCGCTCTTTCTGGAGAGAAAGGTCCATCACCAAGCAATGCATTGTTTACATCTACAACCCTGCCTTTTCGATGAGCTCCAACTGAAATGCCTCCACCCAAGTGGACTACAATGAAATTGCATTCCTCGTATTTTTTACCTATTCTTTTAGCAACTACCCTTGAGACCGCCTTTTGGTTTAAAGCGTGAAACAGACTTGCTCTTCTTAGTTCTGGAACACCAGTTATCTTAGCCATTTCATCCATTTCGTCTACAACCACCGGATCCGCTATATATGATTTTATTCCTAGCTCATCTCCGATTTTTCGTCCAATTAGACCGCCCAAATTTGATGCGTGTTGGCCCTGGAGACCAATTGATAAATCGAAATATAGTGAATCATTTATTTCGTAAATTCCACTTTCTATAGGCTTGACAAGACCGCCTCTTGCCACAATTGCCGACAAACTAGATAATTCCACCCCATGCTCTTCAATCGATTTTAGCACAAGTTCTTTTCGGAATTCATACTGTGATGCAATAGAGTCAAATTCGGCAATTTTTTCTGAAGAATGTCTAATAGTGTCTTCAAACACAGGTGTTTCATCTTCGAATACTGCAATCTTTGTAGAGGTTGAGCCCGGGTTAATTATCAAAAGCTTATACATA
>CAYRVM010000011.1:7213-8854 GCA_964427575.1 uncultured Oscillospiraceae bacterium
CTTTTAATATATGTGTTTCTTGATTAATTGGTCCTTGAGCTCCCACAATTCTTTTGATAAATCGACATAGTATTCGTGAGGGTTCTCAAATCTTAGGATTTCTTCCCATAGCGTTCCCACCTGTTCTTTGCAGTAATCCCTTATTTTATCAAGAGGAGGCGAGGTATAGACGCATTCTCCCTTGTCAAATATTCTTTCTTGAAGTCTTTTAGCAAAGAAATTCGTAGCGATTTTTCTTTTCCAAATAAAGCCTGGATCGAATAATTCATAATCTTTGTTTTCTGGAATTTCTTCATCGGCCAGCGTAATTACATCGGCTATTGCCTTCTTCGAATCCTTATCAAAAAGTCTATAGACTTTCTTGAACCCTGGGTTTGTTATCTTTTCTATATTTTCACTGATTTTAATTTTCGAAATAATCTCACCGTTTTCTTCAACTGCTGCTAGTTTATAAACTCCTCCAAAAACCGGTTCAGACTTCGAAGTTATTAATCTTTCGCCTACAGCGAATACATCGATGCAAGCGCCTTGATCAATTACCTCTCTAATAATGTATTCATCTAGGGAGTTAGAAGCGTATATTTTACATTGGGTAAAACCAGCGGAATCAAGCATAGCCCTCGCCTTTTTTGAAAGATAGGTTATATCCCCGCTATCAATTCTTATTCCCATCTTTTCAAGCTTTTGTTCTTTGAAAACCTTTATAGCATTTGGCACTCCCGATTTCAATGTATTATATGTATCAACTACAAATACAACATTCTCAGGGTACATCTTTGCGAACGATGAAAAAGCTTCATATTCAGTTTCGAATATTTGAACCCAACTATGAGCCATTGTTCCCATCGCTGGTACTTTATAATCTCTTTCCGCTAGCACACATGCGGTTCCAATGCAACCGCCAATATATGCGGCTCTTGCTCCGTGCACCGCTCCTGAGGCTCCTTGCGCTCGCCTAGTTCCAAATTCCATAACGCTTCTATTCTTAGCCGCCCGTACTATTCGATTGGCTTTGGTTGCAATTAAGCTTTGATGGTTTATAGCTAGCAAAATTATGGTCTCTATATATTGAGCCTGTATGATTGGTCCTCTTACAGTGACTATTGGTTCTCCTGGGAAAATTGGAGTGCCTTCTGGCACAGCCCAAACATCACATTCGAACTTAAAATTACGAAGATAATCGAGAAAACCTTCGTCGAAAATACCTTTTGCCCTTAGATAATCAATATCTCTATCTTCAAATTCAAGATTGTTAAGATAACTAATAAGTTGTTCAAGTCCAGCGCTAATAGCAAAGCCTCCACCGTCGGGAATCTTTCTAAAAAACATATCAAAATATGCAATCTTATCTTTATATCCTTTTTCAAAATAACCATTTGCCATCGTTAGCTCGTAAAAGTCAGTAAGCATGGTCAGATTAATTTTTTCAATCATGAATTTTCCTCCAAATGTAAGTTGTGAGCCTTATCAACCTTGCCCTTTTCATAGATTACTACAAATGCTGCGATTATGACTATTATACCACCAAATATTTGCATTGGCGAAATCATTTCCTTAAAGAAAATCCAACCAAAGATAGTTGTGCTGATTGGAAGAAAGTTTGAAAAAAGTGCAGTTGGTGTAACTCCCAACACACCTATT
>CAYRVM010000011.1:8864-15705 GCA_964427575.1 uncultured Oscillospiraceae bacterium
AAATGATAAATCCTAAACCCGCACTTCCAATACCAATAAATAATACCCAAAAGACTACTTCGCTGGTAATTGTGCTTGCTTCGGGAAGATGAGTCAGTGCATATGGAGCAAGAATTAACATTGTACAGATTATTTGAAAGAGAGATAAGGAAACATCTGAATAATTTCTATGAAGCTTTGCTGTCAAGAAATTATAAGCATTCCAGGAAATAACTGCTCCGAAAGCAAGTAAGTATCCAATAATTTTGCCTTGGAAAAGAACTTTAAAATCCGCTCCGATAATAATCGCGACTCCAATCAATGAAGCAAAAACTCCTAAAACCATAATAGGTGTAATCTTTTTCCCATACATAACGAATGGCTGTGTATTCAAGGTAGAAATAGCCAACGTCTCCAGTCAATGCACAAAGGATGAATATAGGAATGTCTTTCTTGGATAGGTAGAATTTTCTATCTATTATCATTTTGATTGTGAATACAACTATGAGTGCCAATCCGTATCTGAAAAACAGAAGGATGAAGGTGTTTAAAGACCCTAGGGCGATTTTAGCCCCTACGTAATCTAACCCCCAGGCTAGCACTAATACACTTAACATTACATATGTAATTAATTTTTCCAGACGTATGCTTTTAGCTGTCTTGCTTGCTTTATTCATTGCTTTCACTCTCCATAAATTTTTATAATTTTAACATTTTTTTTAAATATTCGCCAGTATAAGATTTCTCGTTCATAGCAACCTCTTCAGGAGTTCCAGTGCAAACTATTTCTCCGCCGCGGTCTCCACCGTCAGGTCCAAGATCAATTATGTGGTCACTTACTTTTATGACATCCAAATTGTGTTCTATTACAATCACGGTGTTGCCGCCTTCCACCAGTTTGTTGAGGACCGCTACCAACTTATCCACGTCGGCGAAATGGAGGCCAGTCGTAGGTTCGTCAAGGATGTAGAGAGTCCTGCCTGTGCTTCTCTTGCAAAGTTCCGTGGACAACTTAATTCTTTGGGCTTCTCCACCGGATAGCTGCGTAGAGGGCTGGCCGAGTTTTATATATCCCAATCCAACTTCGCTCAAGGTTTTTAACTGCCTTGTTATAGTTGGGATATTTTTGAAAAATTCCAAGGCTTCCTCAACGTTCATTGATAGAACGTCTGCTATATTTTTACCTTTGTACTTAACTTCAAGGGTCTCTCTGTTATATCTCTTACCTTTGCAGACTTCGCAAGGCACATAAACATCTGGAAGGAAATGCATTTCAATTCTTATTATTCCATCTCCACTGCAGGATTCACATCTTCCACCTTTTACATTGAAGCTGAATCTTCCCTTTTCATACCCACGTATCTTAGATTCATTAAGCTGTGTGAAAAGATCCCTTATCGGCGTGAACAATCCTGTGTAGGTTGCGGGATTGGATCTCGGGGTTCTTCCTATTGGTGATTGATCTATATTTATAATTTTGTCGATGTTCTCAAGCCCAAGAATGTCCTTATGTTTGCCGGGTTTGCTTTTGGCGTTGTTCAGTTTTGCTGCAACGCTTTTATATAGGATCTCATTAATTAAGCTACTTTTGCCTGAGCCTGACACTCCTGTAATGGAGGTGAAAACTCCTAGTGGCAGCTCCACATCTATATCTTTTAAGTTGTTTTCGCTGGCGCCTATGATTTTTATAGAGTTGCCGTTTGAAACTCGTCTTGTCTCAGGTACTTCAATCTTTTTCTTCCCGCTTAAATACTGCCCCGTCAATGAGTTTTCACAGCTTAAAATCTTGTGGATGTCTCCTTCGCACACAATTTCTCCGCCATGGATGCCCGCTCCCGGACCGATGTCGATTATGTGGTCCGCCGCGTACATGGTCTCTTCATCATGCTCGACAATAATCAGTGTGTTGCCAAGATCCGTCAAGTTTCGTAATGTCTTGAGCAGCTTCTTATTGTCCTTTTGATGAAGACCTATGCTGGGCTCATCCAAAATGTATAAGACTCCCATCAGACTTGAGCCTATCTGCGTAGCTAGCCTTATCCTCTGGGATTCGCCCCCGGATAATGTTCCAGACGCTCGAGACAAGGTCAGATAATCTAACCCTACGTTAACTAAAAAGTTGAGTCTCTCGCGGATCTCTTTCAAAATCTGCTGAGCAATTATTGTATCCTTTGAGGAAAGTGTAATTGCATCTACGAATTTCAAACCATCTCTTACTGACAAATCTGTAAATTCAGCAATGCTTTTGTCCCCTACAGTAACTGCAAGAACCTCAGGTTTTAACCTTTTGCCTTCGCACGCATCGCAAGGAACAAGGCTCATGAATTCTTCAATTTTGCCTCTTATATAATCGGAATTAGTATCCTTGTATCTTCTTTCTAAGTTGTTTACTACTCCCTCAAATGCTTGGCTCATAAATGATTTGAAGCCACCATTTTTGCTTTCATAATAATAATTTAATTTTTTATTTTTGGTGCCGTATAATAATTCCTGAACAAATTGCTTAGGTAGCTTATCAAACTTAGTATCCAGACTTACCTTGTGAGATTCTGCTAAAGCCCCAACGATTTTACTATAATACGTACCCTCATCCATGGATGAGAATATTCCTCCAAGCGCACCCTCATTAATACTTAACTTTGAATCAGTAATAATCAAATCAGGATCCACCCTCTGTAAGAAACCTAGTCCTTTACAAGAAGTGCATGCTCCAAAAGGGCTATTGAATGAAAACATCCTTGGTTCAAGCTCCTCGATACTCACTCCGTGTTCGGGGCAGGCAAATTTAGTACTGAATAGCAGCTCGATTTCTGTGTTATTACCTATTCCGTTTTCCGCAAGAGGATTTGCATTTAAACCTACCTCGCCTTGATTCTCTTCTAAGCTCGCATCATCTCCACCAACAGTTTTGCTTATATCACGCTTTGATGAAAGTTGACTATCTGAAAGTTGCTTGACTATAACTAAACCTTCCCCATGTACCAGGGCCATTTCTACTGACTCGGAAAGTCTGCTTTGTATATCATCTTGTATGATTATCCTATCAATAACAATCTCTATAAAATGTTTGAAAGTTTTTTCGAGTTTGACTTCCTCTTCAGTAATGTCGTATATAACTCCATCTATTCTAGCTCGCGTAAAGCCTTCCTTTTTTATTCTTTCAATTACTTTTTCATGCTCACCTTTTCTATCTCGAATGACTGGAGCAAGTATTAAAATTTTGGAGCCAAGCGGAAGTTCCATTATGCTCTCAACTATCTGGTCTATACTTTGTGAAGAAATAACTCTCCCGCAAGTAGGGCAATGTGGCACTCCTATCCTTGCATACATCAACCTAAGGTAATCATAGATTTCAGTTACCGTGCCTACTGTGGATCTTGGGTTTTTGCTCGTGGTCTTTTGGTCAATGGATATCGCTGGTGATAGGCCTTCAATAGATTCCACATCTGGCTTTTCCATCTGACCTAGGAACTGTCTCGCATAGGCAGATAAGCTTTCCACATATCTTCTTTGCCCTTCTGCATATATAGTGTCAAAAGCTAATGATGATTTGCCCGAACCCGAAAGCCCAGTCAATACAACCATCTTATCTCTTGGAATTACAACATCTATATTCTTAAGGTTGTGCTCTTTCGCACCCTTAATTACTAAATTCTTTATCATTTCTTACCTCTATTTCCTAAGTTTGAGTTCAAAGATTTTGTCTCTGAGTTCTGCGGCTCTTTCGAACTGCAAGTTTTTAGCAGCATCGTTCATTTCATTTTCTAGTTTCTTGATTCATCCTAAAAGCTCTTTCTTTGTCAATTCAGATGCTGATCTGCTTTCATAGTACAAATCCTTTTCTTCCGCAATCTTCGTTGCTTCGATAATTGCTCTAATAGATTTTTCTATAGTTTTCGGGGTTATCCCGTGCTTTTTATTATACTCTATCTGGACTTCTCTTCTCCTATTATTTTCAGATATTGCAGCTTCCATCGATCTGGTCCTTTTATCTGCATACATTATAACCTTGCCGTTTACATTTCTAGCTGCTCTTCCCACAGTTTGAATTAAAGATGTTTCTGATCTTAGAAATCCTTCTTTATCAGCATCTATGATAGCAACAAGAGCTACTTCTGGAAGGTCCAAGCCTTCTCGCAATAGATTTATGCCTACCAATACATCAAATACTCCGAGTCTCAAATCTCTCAGTATTTCCATTCTCTCTAAAGTTAAGATTTCTGAATGTAGATATTTTACTCTTATCCCCACGTTCCTCAAATAGTCGGTTAGGCTTTCTGCCATTTTCTTGGTTAGGGTAGTAACTAAAACTCTTTCTTTTCTTTCCACTACCTTATTAATCTCGCCTATAAGGTCATCTATCTGCCCTTCGCTTTTTCTAATTTCGATTGGAGGGTCAATAAGGCCAGTTGGTCTTAGCACTTGCTCAACAATAACATTGTCGCATTTTTCTCTTTCATATGGCCCTGGAGTTGCGCTAACAAATACTGTCTGTTTGATAAGCCCTTCAAATTCTTCAAAGCACAATGGTCTATTGTCTAATGCCGATGGGAGTCTGAATCCGTAATCTACCAATGCTTGTTTTCGCGATCTGTCTCCAGCATACATAGCTCTAAGTTGCGGAAGCATGGCGTGTGATTCATCTATAATCAATAGGAAGTCGTCTGGGAAATAGTCAATCAACGTATATGGTCTATTTCCTTCGGTCAATCCGTTTATATGCCTAGAATAATTTTCAATACCCTTGCAGATTCCTATCTCTCTGAGCAGTTCCAAATCATATCTCGTCTTTTGCTCTATCCTTTGGGCTTCGATAAGCTTGCCTTGGCTCTTGAACCAATCTACCCGTTCAACTAATTCCTCTTCAATCGAAATCAGTGCCCTGTCCATATTTTCCTTGGTGGTTACGTAATGGGATGCAGGGAAAATCGAAACATGACTTCTTAGTCCAATGATTTCTCCTGTCAATGGATTGACCTCTTTTATGGTCTCAATCTCATCGCCAAACATCTCAACTCTCAAGGCGATTTCGGCGCCTATCGGATGTATGTCGATTACATCGCCACGAACGCGAAATGTTCCTCTCTTAAAATCCATATCGTTTCTGCTATATTGAATCTCAATTAGCTTCCTTAATATATCATTTCGCTTCTTCGTCATCCCCGGTCTCAAGGACAAAACCTGATTTTCGTAATCTGTTGGACTTCCCAAGCCGTATATACAAGATACACTTGCAACAATTACAACGTCCTTTCGCTCGGCAAGGGCGGCCGTGGCGGAGTGGCGTAATTTTTCGATTTCATCATTTATTTCAGAGTCCTTCTCGATATATGTATCAGTCGAGGCAACGTAAGCTTCTGGCTGGTAGTAATCGTAATAGCTGACAAAGAACTCAACAGCGTTATCCGGGAAAAATTCCTTGAACTCTCCGCATAGCTGGGCCGCCAGCGTCTTATTATGAGATATGACTAGGGTTGGTTTTTGAACCTTTTCAATAACATTTGCCATAGTAAAAGTCTTACCTGAGCCGGTTACCCCAAGCAATGTCTGATATTTGTCACCAGCAAGAATTCCATCGGCAAGCTTTTCAACTGCTTCCGGCTGATCCGCCATCATTTTATAATTTGATACTACTTTAAACTTGTTCATCTTTTTCCCATCCTAGTTTTGAAATACTTGCTACTACTCTATATTTGCTTTTGTAATCATTTTCGACTTTTTGTATTTAGCTTTCATCTTTACATAGACCATGGAAGCTGGTATTACAAACACAGCAATTATGGCCAAAGATATAAGCATTTGGTCAATTACTCCACTTATACCCATTCTAGAGCTGATTGACACTCCAGCTATTATCCCAAGGGGATGAGCTAGATAAATGTAATATGAAGCCCCACTAATATCAATCAATAGATTTCTTGTCCTTTGAATTTTACCATTAACGTAGGCTTTTTCAATCAAGTCGGCAATAATAAAATACGAAACCAAGGCAATAGTACTGAAAATATAATATGCATAGGCATCATTTACAAACCTATATTCCACTTTTAATACTACAGCTTCATAAAATTGGTAGGTATAAATCCCTCCTGATATAATGAACAGACTAAGAATTGTCCATTTAAATTTATATATCAGTTCCATCGTCTTATTATAATTCTTCCCAAAATAACAGCCAAGCACAAAATATGTCGTATATGTTCCAAAGAAGCTTCCAACATATTCAGAAGGAACAAATATAATGCTTGCAACGCTAACAATAACCGTCAGTGGCAATATTAAATACGGCGAGTACTTTTTTACAAGGTTATGGACAAACCAATATAGTATATAAAACTGAATAATTATGATAACAAAATATAGATGATAGATTAATGTCCCTGCCAAAATACCCTTTAAGAGGAATCCCGCTGAAAAAGAGTAAACCCCTGCATAGACAAAATACGCATAATAAACCGCGCAGAAAAACAAATATGGTATCAGTATCTTCAGCAATCTCTTCTTAATGAATTCCAGAAATTTGAAGTCTCTGTCTTTATAAACATAATACAAAGCCAGACCGCTAGCGAAAACGAACATCGGAACAGATGGCTTTGACAATCTATTTATTGTAAGTATTGTACCTAGGGCATTTCCGCTACTGAGAGTTACTACCGGTGTCGCTGTAATGTGTATCAAAATTACCATAAAAGCTGCCAAAGCTTTGTAAATATCTAAAGTAAAAATTTTCTTGCTCATTTATTGATTTTTACCAACTTTCTTAAATTTCTTTCTTTAATTTTATATCATTTGGTTACTTTTGTCTGAACATTTTTTCCAAATTGGATATTTTTTTCAGTTTGTATACATTGCCAATCTCAAT
>CAYRVM010000012.1:0-8237 GCA_964427575.1 uncultured Oscillospiraceae bacterium
TGGGCTCGAATGGGCTATTCAAGGTATTATTGAGGTAAAGGGATTTGAGGAAATGGAAACTTCTTCAGTTGTTATGAACCAAGGAGTTACGGGTGGCGTTGTAATTATATTGTTTGGAATAATTGCTGGGCAAATCATAAAGAAGGTTAAGGGTAGAAAATATTGACCAAATTAATTAAATCGTTTGATAATATAAATAATTTGGAAAGTCTAGCTATGAATGACTCATATATTCATGGGCTTCATCCGTTGGTAAAGATGCTGGCAACTATGAGTTATCTAGTGGTTGTAATATCTTTTGATAAGTATCAAGTCAGCGCTTTAATACCGCTTTTTTTATATCCTATTTTGGTTATAGCTATATCTGGAACCCCGGTTAGGCCTTTGCTTTATAGACTTGCCTTTGCAATTCCTTTTTCCTTTTTTGCAACAATTTCAAATGTTTTCTTTGAAAATCAAGTTGCATTTAATTTAGGCTTATTTAGTATAAGTTATGGTATGCTTTCTTTTTCATCTGTCATGTTAAAGACTATTTTGACAGTTTTTTCGGTTTTAATATTAGCAGCTACAACTCCTATGGCAACAATAGCTCATGAGTTGGTAAGGCTTAAGATTCCAAATATATTTGTTACTCAGCTGATGCTGACATACAGATATATCAGTGTTTTGATTCATGAAACGGGTAGCATGGTAACTGCTTATCATCTGAGGGCGACTACTCAAAAGGGTATTCGGCTGGAGCATATGGGAACTTTTGTCGGCCAACTACTATTAAGAAGCTTTGATAAGGCGGATAGGATTTACTATTCAATGAAATGCAGGGGTTACGATGGGGAATACAAGTTTGCAGAACCAAAGAAAATACAGAGCAATGAGTTTGTTATGCTAGTAATATTTATATTAGCTTTGATAATAATGAGATTCTTCAACCTTAGCCAAGCTATAGGTGGAGTTTTAAGCTGATTTGATAAAGGAGAGTGAAAAAATTTGATTAAAATAGAGGATGTAAGCTTTACATACCCAGATGGGAATATGGCATTAAAGGATATAAGCCTTCAAATTAAGGATAATGAGACCGTTGGAATTGTAGGGGCAAATGGTGCAGGCAAATCTACTCTTTTAACCATGATGGTAGGAATTAATTTAGCTAATCAAGGGAAAATTGTTATTAATGGCGTAGAAATTTCAAAAGATACTTTGCCACAAACCCGAAAAAATGTTGGGATGGTTTTTCAAAATCCGGACGATCAGCTTTTTATGACTAGCGTATATGAAGATATCGCTTTCGGGCCAAGGAACCAGAGCTTGAGTGATTCAGAAATTCAAGGCCGAGTAAGCAATGCCTTGGAGAAGCTTGATATTGAACACTTGAAGGACAGAGCGCCGCACAAGCTTTCTGGCGGCGAGAAGAGAAGCGTCGCTATTGCGTCGGTGCTATCGATGGAGCCATTGATCATGCTTTTGGACGAACCATCATCGTTTCTTGATCCTTGCAGTAGAAGAAATTTGATTAATACTTTGAACGGTTTGGACTTGATTAAATTAGTTGCTACGCATGATCTTGATCTAGTTTTGGAGATTTGCGATAGGGTTATTGTTCTGAAGAATGGGGAAGTGTTTTGCGACGGAGATCCGAAGGTAATACTCAAAGACGCTGAAATAATGAAGAGCTGTGGACTTGAGTTACCATTGAGCTTAAGCTACATCAATGTAAATAGAAATTCTGAAAAAGAGGTGTGATATGGACGAAAATATAATTAAAGGAATACTTGAAAAGGTTGCAAAAGGAGAACTTTCGAAAGAGCAAGGCTTTGAAAAATTAAAAAGCTTTCCTAATGAGGACCTTGGATTTGCTAATTTAGATCAACATAGAAATATTAGAACAGGATATCCAGAGGCTATTTTCTGCCTAGGGAAAACCAAAGAGCAGGTCCTAGAAATCATGAAAAGACTTTGCGAAAACAATGCTAATGTTATTGCGACAAGGGCTTCACAAGAAATATACGACTATTTAAAAGATGAGATAAAGGATGCGGTTTATTATGAAGCGCCAAAGATGATCGTTGTACAGAGAAATAAGAATGTAAAGTCTGAGAAGATAATTGCGATTGTAACTGGAGGGACGGCCGACATACCGGTGGCCGAGGAGGCCGCTATAACTTGCGAGGTTATAGGGAACCGCGTCGATAGAATATACGATGTTGGGGTCGCTGGGATTCATAGGCTCCTCGCAAAATCGGAAAGACTGAAGGCCGCGAATGTCATCATAGTTATAGCGGGGATGGAAGGCGCCCTTGCCAGCGTTGTGGGCGGGCTTGTGGACAAGCCGGTTATTGCGGTGCCCACCAGCATCGGATACGGAGCCAGCTTCGGTGGGCTAGCGGCCTTGCTTGCCATGCTAAATAGCTGCGCCACTGGAGTCGGAGTTGTAAATATAGATAATGGTTTTGGAGCAGCTTATTTAGCCTCCAATATAAATAGACTATAGTAGAAGGGGATAAAATATGGGAAAGATTATATATTTTGACTGCTTTTCTGGGATAAGCGGAGACATGGTTCTTGGAGCCTTGGTTGACCTTGGAGTTGATTTCGACTTACTAAAGCAAGGATTACTTAAACTCAATATAAAGGGATATGAAATAAACGCTAAGGCTAAAAATCAAATGGGTATTGTTGGAAAGGATGTAATTGTCGATTGTTTTGAAAGCGAAGAAGACCAGGAAAGAAATCTTCGGGAAATAACAAAGATCATTGTTGATAGTAGCCTCAATGAAAAAGTTAAAAAGAAAGCGATTGATATCTTTACTGTAATAGCAATAGCGGAAGCAAAAGTTCACGGTAAAAAGGTAGAAGAAATTCATTTTCATGAAGTGGGCGCCGTTGACTCGATAGTTGATATTGTTGGCGCCGCTATATGCCTGGACCAACTTGGAGCAGACAAGTATTTATGCTCCAGCCTTACAGAAGGCACAGGTTTTGTAAACTGCAGGCATGGCAGGCTTCCGGTTCCAGTGCCAGCAGTTATGGAAATGTTGAAGGAAGCGGAAATCAGCATCAAAACAACCGACTACGATGGAGAGCTGATCACCCCAACAGGGATCGGCATCCTGAAAGGCATCGGTGCAAAGACAGCCAATATAAACAATGCGAGACTCATAGCCTCAGGTTATGGATTCGGTAAAAGAGATACTGGAGGCTTGAATGCGCTTAGAGTTATACTGTTCGAAGAATCTAATCTTATCGAAAGCGCAGACTCTGAAAAGGCTGAATATAAAGGTATATCCAACAAGAGCCATATAGTTGATGAAAGTAAAATAGAAAAAGATGAGATAGCTGAAATTGAAACAAATATCGATGATATGACGGGTGAAATGCTTGGATATGTAATGGAAAAATTGATTTCAGAAAAAGCATTGGATGTATTTTTTACTCCAATACAAATGAAGAAAAATAGACCGGCGGTAAAGCTTACGGTTTTATGCAAACCGAATGAGCTAGAGAAGTTCAGCAAACTAATCATTCACGAAACAACAAGCTTAGGAGTTAGATATTGTTATAAGAATAGGCTTATTTCAAAGAGACAAACTGAGGAAGTTAAAATCGGCGACGAAACTTTGATACTTAAAAAATCTTCGTTCGATGGTATAGAAAAGAAATCATTTGAATATGAAGATTTAGCAAAGGAAGCTAAAAAAACAGGCAAACCTATATTCGAAATTGAAAAGCTATTCAATAAATCACTTAAAGGCTAGAGTTGAATTAGTCAAAAGAATAAAATTAAGCAAATCAAAAGATATAATAGAAATGATACTAATTAATGATTTTGATGTATAATTTAATATATATATTTCCATTAAGAGGAATTTATCTAATGAAAGAAAAACAAATAAAATCTCAAAACGCAGAGTCAAATAAAAACGTTCTCGACAATAAAACCGCTGCCGAGATTATAATAGACAATTTACCTTTTTCGGCTTGGGTAAAAGATGAAAAAGGTTATTTTGCTTGCGTTAACAAAGCGGGAGCAGAGGCTGCTGGAAAATCGAAAGAGGAGATAATTGGCAAATCCGATTTTGAACTTTTTCCAAAGGTGGAGGCTGAATTTTTTACTGCAAGCGATCAAACAGTAATTAATAACAAATCAAAGCAGTTTTTTGAATCAGAATTTAATGGGACTTGGTATGAAGAGTTTAAGAGTGCAATACTAGATGAAAAAGGAAAAGTTATAGGAACTACAGGATATCAAAGAGACATTACAAACAGAAAATGGACAGAAGAAGCTCTTAGGGAAAGTGAGAGAAGCAAGGCAGTTTTGATCTCCAATCTCCCAGGAGTTGCATATAGATCGTTAAACGATGAGAATTGGACGATGACATTCCTTTCGGAGGGTTGCTACGACCTTACTGGATATACACCAGATGAAATATTAAGGAATAAAGTTATTTCTTATCATGAAATAATAAGTTCGGAATATCGTGATATAACATTTAATCAATGGGAATCGGACATCGCAGCAAATCTAAGCTCAAGCAACGAATACACAATTGTAACTAAGTCAGGAGAAATAAAATGGGTCTGGGACCAATCTGTAATAATTTATGATAAAGATGGAAATCCAACAGAAAGCGAAGGCTTTATTATGGATATTACAGAGAGTAAGAGGAATTTGACTGCTCTTAATGAGAGAGAAGATAGGTTTCGTGCAATATTCGATTCGGCACCATTAGGTATTGGAATTTTTGGGACAAAAACGGGATTTATATATCAGATAAATGCGAAATTTGCAGAAATAATAGGAAGGCCAATAGAAGAATTGCTAAAGTTGGACTGGAAAGTTTATTCTCACCCTGATGAATTAGCTGAGAATCTTGAAAAATTAAAATTACTACAAAATAAAAAGATAAGCGGATTTACCATGAATAAAAGATATATTAGGCCTGATGGAAGTAATATATGGGTCAATATGAGCATTGTACCATTTAAAGAAGAAACAAACCAAGACATGCACCTATGCATGATAGAAGATATTACGGAAAAGAAAAAGAGAGATGAAGATATTCAATATATAAGTTATCACGATGTATTGACAGGAGTATATAATAGAGCATTTTTCGAAGAAGAAAAAATGAGATTTGACCTAAGTAGAAAACTCCCAATTTCAATAATTATGGGTGATGTAAATGGACTTAAATTTATCAACGACTCATTAGGTCACAGTAAAGGTGATGAACTATTAATAGAAATTGCTAAAATTATGAGAAAATCCTGCAGAGGAGAAGACATAGTTGCCAGAATGGGTGGGGATGAGTTTATAATTCTCATGACACAAATCGACAAAGAAGGCGTAATGGAAGTATGTAAAAGAATATATAAGGGCTGCGAAGATTATTATAAATTCAATGAAATGAAAACCATAAATATGAGTATATCTTTAGGGCACGCCACTAAAGTTAGAGATGGACAAAAGTTAGATGAGTTGCTTCTAGAAGCAGAAAAAATGCTATATGAAAAGAAAAATGCTGATAGAAAAAAAGTAAAAAAAGAAACATTAGAAATATTAAAGAAGTTAAAATTTATAAAATAATGTATTATTAAATGTTTTAAGATTATCTGGTTATGGAGGCTGAAAGTGAAGTTAAAAATAATTAAAAAGCAGTATAACAGCAAGAAATGTTTAATTTGCGGACTTGAAAACGAGTTTAGCTTAAGAACTAGATTTTATGAAATGGAAAATGGAGAATTAATAGCTAATTTTAAAGTTCTCGATGAGCACCAAAGCTATCCTGGGAGACTCCATGGAGGAATAGCATCAGCGATTCTTGATGAAACCATTGGTAGGGCAATAATGATAACTGAACCAGATTCTTGGGGAGTAACCGTTGAACTAAAAGTTGAATACAAGAAACCATTACCATTGGATCAAAAGTTAGTTGCGCTTGGGAGAATAACGAAAAATAGTAAAAGGCTATTTGAGGGGACGGGAGAAATACTTCTTGAGAATGGTGAAGTTGCAGTAATTGCGCATGGGAAATACATGAAACTCCCTTTGGCTAAAATATCAGATGGGTTACATATGGATGAGCTTTGGATTGATGTTAAAGAAGAAATACCAGAGTTTGCAGAATACACGATAAAGTAAGCAAATAAGATTTTAAAGATTATGCCTAGCCTTGAGAAACTTTAATTAAGCTCAAGACTAGGCTTTTAATTTGTTTGTACAAAAATCATATTTTATTTAGGTATAAAACTATATTCCTAGGACTTTATTTTCGCGATTCGCTTTGCAAGCATTTTCTTGTGTTCGAGGTTGGCGAACCTTGCTATCATTATTCTTTGGGCCTGAGGTGAGCCAGCACCGTGCATCGATTCAGTTCTATAACCTACAGCTCCAGTTCCAAGTGTAAGATTTTCGATTAGTCTCAATATTCTAAGCCTATCTTCAGTTGGAACGGTTGCAACACCTTTAAGATACTTTTCGATGTAATGTCCAACTTCGGGGCTCCTAAAATCTTTCTCTGATGGTTGAGTTACCATCAATCCCCCAGCAATATCCTCTGCCAATCTTCCGATTTCATATGGGAATCTAGTTACGTTCTGCTTGCAGACATTCGCTAGCATCAAGTCGATCAGGTATGCCCCGGATGGCGTTGGGAAGCCTTCGTATGAACAAGCTAAAGCAGACGAGTAGATTGTTTCATTCAGATGAGTCATTTCAATTAGCTTGTCCTTAATGTGGGAAGCCTTCTGAGCACCGTTATACTCAGCCGCTAGAGCGGCCGCACCAATCAGAACATCCCCAACGCCGACCTTGCATGCGTAGCTTGGTCTGTGATGCCCGCTGAATCTTTCGACAAGCATTCCGACAAACTCAGTTTCACCGTTTAGGAATATTCTATCATTTGGAACGAAAACATCATCAAAAATAACCAATGCTTCATGTCCCCCAAATTGGCTATTGCCAACATCAATCTCTGTACCTTCCATTTTCCTAGTGTCGCAGGACTGTCTTCCATAGATGAGAACAACACCCTTAGTGTCAGTAGGCACCGAGAAACAAACAGCATAATCCTTGTCTTCGGGCTGCATTGCTATAGTCGGCATAACTAATACTTCGTGTGAATTTACAATGCCAGTCTGATGGGCCTTGCAGCCTCTGACTACGATTCCATCAGGGCGCCTTTCAACTACTCTAAGATATAAGTCAGGGTCAACCTGCTGACTTGGTGAAAGACCTCTATCTCCCTTGACGTCAGTCATGGCGCCATCAGTTACCAAGTCTTCCTTTTGAGCGTATTTTAGGAACTCAACAAAACGTTTGTGATATTCTGTTCCAAATTTTGCATCCGCCTCAAATGAAGTGCTATAAACCGCATTGAAGGCATCCTGCCCAACGCAACGCTGGAAACAGCAAGCTGTCTTCTGCCCAAGCATCCTCTGCCTCTTTACCTTCATTACTAAATCACGAGTATCCTGAAATATATGATTGAACCTATTAATTTTTTCTCCAGTTAAATGCGAAGTTGCTGTCATAAAATCTTCAAACTCAGGATCCTGAGCTAAATTGTAAGTTTCAGCTACTGCATTCATTGATGGTACAATCATTGGGTGATCGACAGGGCTTTTAATTTTCTCCCCAAATAAATAAACGTTAAGATTGAGCCTTCTCAAGCTCTCCACATATTCTTTTCCAGTTTTCATTGTCATATCAATTCCTCCTTTTCATATATCTTACCCAAACAATTGGATAATAATTAAAGAAATAATTTGTATGAAATATTTTTAATGTTAAATTAATATTATCACAAGTAGAGTAAAATAACTTATAATTCAGATATGAATTAAGCAAGTAATTTACTATATTATTATTAAATAGAGGTGAACTAAATGTACGAAATTTATTTTAACCCAAATATTGGGCTTGTGTATATCAGAGAAGAAGAAGGATTTTTAACAGAAGTAAAGTTCATTAGCAAAGAGGAAAAGAATCAACTTGAAAACTATAATGCAAACAAAGGTCAGATCTCAAATAAGGATACGGAAGTATTAAAAGAAGCCATCAAGCAGTTGGATGAATATTTTAATGGAACTAGAAAGTCATTCGATTTGCCCTTACGACCAAAAGGAACTTTATTCATGCAATCAGTTTATAAGGCGTTACTAAAGATACCTTATGGTAGAACCGCTTCATATAAAGATATTGCTATTTTGGCTCGAGCTAATTCACATCTAGATCCATT
>CAYRVM010000012.1:8247-12345 GCA_964427575.1 uncultured Oscillospiraceae bacterium
CAACGAAAAAGCTTGTAGAGCAGTCGGAAATGCAAATAATAAAAACCCGATAGCAATAATAATTCCTTGCCATAGAGTGATTGGCCAAAATGGAAAACTAGTCGGATATGCCGGCGGGCTTGAAATTAAGCAGGCATTATTATCACTTGAAAATAGTAATAATAACGACAGACAAGATAATAACAACTGATGAAATAATAGAGTTTAAACCGAGAACCTCGTTTGCGAGAAAATAACCAAGGAAAACTGCTACGATTGGATTTACAAAAGCATAAGTTGAAACCCAAAGAGGCTCAGCATTTCGAAGTAACCAAACAAAGGCAGAATATGCGATTATCGAACCGAAGACAACAAGAAATAAGTAACCCCAAATAGATCTCATCGAGACATCTTGTATTTGGAAACCTGAGAATTCTCCAAGCAAGAAAGAAGTAATCAACAAGAATATACCGCCTAATAGCATCTGCATACCGTTTGAAAGTAGAGCGGAACTATGATGATTTACTTTTCTAGAATACATTGAGCCAATTGACCAGGAAAACGAGGCTAAAAGTATTGCAAACAAACCAAAGGGGTCTATGGAACTACTGGATTGGGGGCTTATTGAATTTGGTAATACAAGAATAGCAATTCCTATTAAACCTAAAACAACTCCAAACATACTTCCCTTCGAATGCTTAATCTTTTCCTTACCAAAATACCCAATAATTAAAATCCATAAAGGAACTGTAGCAATCAACAAGGCAGCTATTCCAGATGGCACTGTTTGCTCTGCCCAACATACAACTCCGTTTCCTCCTAATAATAGAAGCGCGGCGATAATTCCAGAAGTTCTCCAGTTGTCAAAGGTTGCATTAGTTGCACCCCTTAATTTTGCGTAGACATATAAAATTATCCCTGCCAGGAAGAACCGAGTACCGGCCAACATGAATGGAGGGATAGTTTCAATTCCTATTTTCATTGCTAGATATGTGCCACCCCAGAGGATATATACCACGAGAAGGGCCGAAGCAATTTCAAATTGTTTTTTAGTAAGATTCATAATTCATTTGTTTCCTAGATGCACGATTAAGTTGCTTATTATATTTATTGAAGATAATGATTTTATAAATATAATTTAATAAAAATATTTCAATATATAAGTTATTGTTGCGCCAAATGCTGCAGTTATAGGAATTGTGATTACCCAAGCCCAAATGATGTTTTTGGCAATAATCCATTTTACAGCGGAGAATCTCTTTGAAGCGCCAACACCCATTATGGAAGTTGAGATTACTTGTGTTGTACTGATTGGCATTCCAAATTCCGATGCGGCTTCAATAACGACAGCAGCTGCAGTCTGAGCTGCAAAGCCACCAATTGGCTCCAACCTTGTAATGCTTGTTCCCATTGTCTTGATTATTTTCCAGCCGCCAACAGATGTTCCTACCGCCATAGCAGTTGCACATGATATTTTAACCCAAAATGGAATAGGATCATCGTTAGTTAAAAATCCTGCGCTAACCAAGGCTAACGTTATTATTCCCATTGACTTTTGTGCATCATTCTTGCCGTGAGCAAATGAAACAAATATTGCTGACAGTATTTGGACTTTTGAGAACCATCCATTGACCAAAGTGTTTGAAAATGGGCATAGAAGCCTATATAGCAACCACATTAAAGCAAAACCAAATATAAACCCAACAAGTGGAGAGCTAAACAAAGGAATTATTATTTTGTGGAAAACTCCATCCCAAAGAACTTTATCAAAGCTTGCGGCATAAACGATTGAAGCTCCAATTAGACCACCTATTAAAGCATGCGATGAACTACTTGGAATCCCGATATACCAAGTAATTAGGTTCCAAATAATGGCTGCGAGTAAAGCAGCTATTATAACGTACTGCTCTAAGTGACCATTAATTAGGCCCTTTGAAATGGTCTTAGCAACCTTCTCACTAACCAAAGCACCCATGAAATTAAACGATGCAGCCATGAGTATCGCCATTGCAGGCGTAAGCACCCTTGTGGCGACAGTGGTGGCAATCGAGTTTGCCGTATCATGAAATCCATTAATAAAATCGAAAGTTATTGCGAGTATTATTACTATAATTAAAGAAATACTAAGCATGCTTCATGATTACCCCCTCAATAATATTTGCGACATCTTCGCAAGAATCTAAAGAGTTTTCCATGAGTTCGTAAATCTGCTTCCATTTTATAAGCTCAATAGCATTTGTTTCTTTTTCAAACAAACCTTTAATTGCATTTCTGTAAACTACGTCGCCAACGTTTTCAATTCTATTGACTTCGATAATCTTATCTTTAAGTATCTTGCTTCTTTTCATGACGCGCAATTCATTTACCAGGCATTTTAACTCGAAGACGCATTCAACGATTAACTTTGACATAACCTTTGCCTCTTCTCTAATTGTAGTAACGTGAAAAAGTACAAATCTATTTGCAACTTCTTCAATAGTATCAACGATATTATCCATCTCTTTAGCTACCATATATATATCTTCTCTATCGATTGGCGTTACAAAGGAAGCGTTTAGAGCCTTTAATACTTTATGTACATGAAGATCACACTCGTGCTCGATATCTTTTAAATGAGCTATTTTAGTCTCGACATCAGTATAATCTTCCAATAAATCAACTAAGGCATTTGCGGCTTCTAAAGCCTTTTCCATCGTTCCATCGAATAAATCGTAGAAAACATCTTCTTTTTTCTTTAAATTAAACATTAATTTACTCCTCGCTTACAAATATTTTACTTTGTTTTAACATTAACATTATAGTATCAACTAGCTTTATAAACAAGATAAATGAAGGATTAAGACAAATGTTTTTATTTGCGCTTTAATCTTGGTCAAAGTATAATTATGGTTGAAAGAAACGGTTATTTTCTTTGAAAAGGAGAGATTAATATGGCCACAAATGTTTTCTATTTTGTCTCGAGCCAAGGAAGTATTAAAACCTTAGATAACTTTGAAGAAGCCCTATCTTATCGAAATGAAGATGGCTACTTATGGCTATCCTACTATAGACCAAGCATTGACGAATTAATGGTGCTTGAAACTAGTTTTGGTATTAATAAACTTACAATTGAGGATTGTCTCGACGAAGAACAGTTACCAAAGGTAGATGACAATAAAAATTATTCTCATGTTATTTTCAATAGCTTTTCTTATAACGATAGATTATTCAATGTTGATGAAAAACACTTAATCATTGGTGATAAATTTTTGATAACAGTATTAAACCATAAAAATGATTCGGATGAATATTTTATTAAGGATTTCTATAATCTTTTCGAATTGTATATTAACGATGTCAAGAGGGGACCAGCTTTTGGGTTACATATACTTATAGATTATCTGGTAGATCAAAAGTTTATAGGGCTAGAATGGATTTCAGAAGAACTACTTGACCTCGAAAATGGGTTGCTCGAAGAATCCATAGAAGTTGATCCAAATAAAATACAAAAGATACGCAGGGATTTAAATGTTATTAGAAAGAGTGTTTTCTTTGAGAGAGAAAGTTTACTAAAAATTATTAGAGGAGACATTAGTTTTATACCAGAAGAAGCTTTAATTCACTATAGAGATGTTTATGACCACCTCAATAAGTACTTTGGAATGATTGAAGGAAATCGAGAAATGGAAGTAAATTTAATAAATATGAATTTGGCAATGATAAATAATAAAATGGCCCTATCATCAAATCAAACAAACAAAGCTGTTAGAAGGTTGACGTTGATAACGACCATATTCATGCCTCTGACCCTAATCGTTGGATTTTTCGGAATGTCAGAGTACACGATGATGACACAAAAGGTTACATGGCAAATTGCTTATCCTGTTCTTGTAGGCATAATGATTATAATTGGGGCAAGCAGTCTCTTTCTAATAAAATGGCTTGGGCGAAACGACAGTATTGAAAAACAGGATGGAAAGAACAAATAGAAGCTTAGGGAACTTTTGGGAACAAATGTAGGTCTAATGTACAAAATCTACTTTTGATACAGGAGGTGTATCTCATGAAAAAACTTATAGTTTCATTACTAATAGTAACAACAGTTTTAATAATTGCGGCTTGCGGGGCATCTACAATTTC
>CAYRVM010000012.1:12355-15401 GCA_964427575.1 uncultured Oscillospiraceae bacterium
AATAACGTAACAGATCAAAAGGCTGTTGTAGGAAGTGGAGGAGCAGAAGCCCCTACCCTATATGATGCCAGCGTGCCAGAAGGTGTTATTGACCATTTTAATGGAAGCTTTGCTCTTGCCCAAGGCCAGAAAATAATATTCACAGCAGACATAACAATGGAAACGAAGGACTTTGATAAAGCAATCACCGACTTTAAAAGATTAGTTCAGGAAAGCAAAGGATATATTGTCAGCTCTAGCATAAATGGAAGTCGAGTTGATGAAAATAATTTAAGAAATGCTTCTTTCACAATTAAAGTTCCTCAATCCATATTTGAAAGCTCAAAGGATAAAATTGAAGGATTAGGAAATGTTACTACCTCATATACTCAGAGCCAGGATATAACTAAGCAGTTCGTGGATACTGAAGCGAGAATAAAGACACTTAAAATTCAAGAAGATAGAATGCTTGCACTCCTTACTAAAGCTACAAAGATGGAAGATATAATAGCTTTAGAATCCAGACTATCTGAACTTAGACTTGAAATTGAAAGCTATACTGGAAGCTTAAATGAAATGGAAGCCCAAACAGATTATGGGACAATTAATGTTTATATTAGTGAGGTAAAAGAACTTTCGTCCGGAGACAGCGGATTCCTAGATAACTTATTAGCAGCAATAAAAGGGTCATTTAAAAGTATGCTAATAGCAATCGAAGGCGGAATAATCGGATTGATATATGCCGCTCCTTATATAATAGTTGTTGCTATAATAATTATTGTAGTTAGAAGAATAGGATGGGGTAGGAACTTAAGGTTGCCTAGTAGAAACAAGAAAAAAGATAACGATCGAGACCAGAACAATAGCTTGTAATCGCTCAAGATCAAGTGGTTGTTATTCAAATGAAAACGGAAAAGCTTAGCATTTAAATGCTAAGCTTTTGTATTATGTAGTTATATAGTTACATAGTCAATAGGCGATATGAGAACTTGAAAAAAATCAAGCTAGACAAAATTACATTAAACTTTGACCTATCAAATTAAGTTCGGATTCGCGAGCTTTCATACCTTCGATTAGGTTAGCAATATGCTCTTCCAAAGTGATTCCTAAATCGACAGCTGCAATATCAGCATTTTCTCGACTGATCGCACGGGCAAAGGCCTTGTCTCTAAACTTCTTCATAACGGATTTAACCTGCATCTCGTCAAAACCCCTTGGACTTCTAACCAAGGCACAGGCTACCATAAACCCACAGATTTCATCAGCAGCATATAGTACCTTTGCCTCCAAAGTGTCCCTTGTGGCCTCGGTTGCATGAGCTTGAATAGAATCAATGAAAACCTGATCATAACCCTCGGCCTTCAGGATCTCTATTGATGCGATTGGGTGGGTGTCTGGAAACTCTTCATAATCCACGTCATGCAAGAGCCCAATCGCAGCCCATCTATCTGGATCTTCCCCATATATTTTGGCATAAGTCAGCATTCCAGCCTCTACTGCAAAACAATGCTTTAATAACCTTTCTGATTTCACGTGCTTTTTTAATAGCTCCAAAGCCTTATCTCTTTGTGACCAATCATTACTCATATTACCTTCTCCAATCCTATATAGTTATTCCTATTTGGAGTATATATTGAAGATATAAAAATATCAAGAAAAGTAAACAATTTCAGCCTTTTATGAACTATATTAAATAGTTTTTAAAGGCTGAATATCAAAAGAATTGAGGAGAACAAATAAAAAAACCACTATCTTGTGGTTATTATGCTAGCTTTAGACTATCAAATTGTAATGACAGAACATTAATATAGTTTTCTATCTGAGACCAACACTTAATACGTTTTACGTTGATTGGTAGAACACCTTTGTTGTAACTACAATCAATCAATAAAACATCAAAACCTGCCTCAGCCAGTTGAATAGCGTTTTCGTATCTATCTTCGATGAAAATATCACAGTCAAGTTCGCTAGCTCTTTTAACCTTGTCATGAGTTCCCAATAATGAAATGGAATCCATAGGTATTTTGAATTTATCTAACCATTGAATGCTAACTTCTTTCATTTTATATTCTCGAGCTGTTACAAAATGGATTTGGTGATATTTGTAAAGTTTGTTGATTATTTTGCTTGCACCAATTCTCATTTTAGAATCTCTGTGTAGGGACATGCCAAATATTCTATAAAAATCCTTATATCTACTCTCTTCAACGTTATAAACTTTATTAATTTCGTAATCGTGAACATCCTTTGGCTTTATATTCCCACCGAAGTATTCGTTTGCCTTTTGTAACCAATAATATGGTTCAGTCACAGTTCCGTCAATATCAATACATAAATTTAAGCTCCTCATCGGCTTAACCCTCCTTATCATCTTTATTAATTTCATTGTAAGATAATAAGGTTAAAGAAGTATTAAGCAAATGTAAAGCTTACGTAAATTTTCTATATATTTTATAAATAATCTTCATAAAAAGCTATTGTATTAATTATTAGCTTTTCTTAGCATTATATCCAAGATAATCTTATCGGCTTCCGTCGTGCCTTGGTTTCCAATCTTACACATATTAATAATTGTGTTTGCTGGATCGTCCTCGATGATTCCGTCAGTTGATAATATAGAAACGCCTTCAATAGCCATCAAAGCCGATTGAATAGCAGCATTCGTGCATGTTGAAACCTTAAGAGCACAGCCTGGCTTTGCCCCATCGCAAAGCATCCCGGTTATATTGCCCATCATATTTTGAATAGTAAAATTAATCTCGTTAAGTCCCCCACCTAGCAAATAAGAAATGCCACAACTTGCTCCTGTGGCTGAAATTGTAACTCCGCATAGCGCAGACAGGCGACCAAATTTCGACTTTATAAATATTGTAACCAAATGGCTCAAAGTCACAGCTCTTAGAATTTTATCTTCTGAAAGCTCTAATTTCTCTCCAATAGCAACGATTGGCAAAGTGGCAGAAATACCTTGATTTCCACTTCCGGTATTGCTCATGACTGGTAGGCTGCATCCGGACATTCGTGCATCAGAAGCTGCTGCAGTTAATGCCATGGCATATGTTGAAAT
>CAYRVM010000013.1:0-1029 GCA_964427575.1 uncultured Oscillospiraceae bacterium
CAAATGGTGGATTTATACCAGGAATCAGACCAGGAAGATCAACAGTGGACTATTTAACAAAAGTAATGACTAGAATAACTTTCGTGGGAGCGGTTTTCCTTGCATTTGTTGCAACCCTTCCTCATTTGCTTCAGCAATTTACTGCTCTTCAAATTGGATTTGGGGGTACTTCATTACTGATTGTAGTTGGCGTAGCACTTGATACTATGAAACAACTTGAAGCGCAAATGATGATGAGAAATTATCAAGGCTTCTTAAAATAAAAATATGGAGGATTGATATGTTTAGGCTAATATTGCTGGGACCCCAAGGGGCTGGTAAAGGAACACAGGCAGCAAGAATTGCAGAAAGATATAAAATCCCGGCTATTTCCACAGGAGCAATGTTCAGATCAAATGTTGAGAGAGCAACTCCTTTTGGAATCGAAGCCAAAGCCTATATGGAAAGTGGTGAGCTTGTACCTGATAGATTAGTTGTAGCCATTGTAGGTGAACGTCTTAAGGACCCAGACTGCATTAACGGATTTCTATTAGATGGATTTCCAAGAACAGTTTTTCAAGCTGACTATTTTGATAAATATCTTAGAAGCTTTGGAGCGAGTATTGATAAAGTTATCAATATTGATGTTGATAAAAATGTACTTATTGAGAGAACTGTAGGAAGAAGAGTTTGTAGGAATTGCGGAGCAACATATCATTTGATTTTTAAACCAACTAAGGTTTTGGGAATTTGTGATGTTTGTGGATTCAAGACCATTCAGAGGGATGATGACAAAGTGGAAACAGTTACAAAACGAACTGAAGTATACTTAAATCAAACTAAACCACTTGTGGACTACTACAAAGGCAAGGGAATTCTTGCAGATATTAATGGACAACAGGACATGGATAAAGTATTTCAAGATATAGTGGATGCTTTAGGAGAAAAATAATGATCATCATTAAGTCTCAAGGAGAAATCCAACTAATGAGAGAAGCAGGAAAGGTTACTGCACAAATCCTTTTATCATTACACCAGATTATCAAACCA
>CAYRVM010000013.1:1039-15109 GCA_964427575.1 uncultured Oscillospiraceae bacterium
AGACAAAAGAAGTTGATGCATATATTGAAGGAGAAATCCTGAGGTATAAAATGATTCCCGCATTCAAAGGTTATAATGGATTTCCAGCAAGCGCATGCGTCTCTATCAACAATGAAATTGTCCATGGAATACCATCGGAGAAAGCTCTAAAGGATGGTGACATTGTAAGTGTCGATGTAGGTAACATATATAAAGGTTATTTTAGCGATGCAGCAAGAACCTATCCGGTAGGAAATGTTTCCGATGAAGCAATGAAACTAATTGTCGCAACAGAAGAAAGTTTTTTCGAAGGCTTGAAGTTTTGCAAAGTTGGTTATAGGCTCTCTGATATCTCGAATGCAATACAGACCCGAGCAGAGGCAGACGGATTTTCTCTAGTAAGAGATTTTGTAGGCCACGGTATTGGCTCAAGTATGCATGAAGAGCCGCAGATCCCAAACTATGGTCCAAAGGGGCGTGGCCCAAGACTTGCCGAAGGCATGGTCTTCGCGATCGAACCGATGGTGAATCAAGGAACTTATGAATCAAGGGTACTTGATGATAACTGGACTGTAGTGACCAAAGATGGAAAACTATCATCCCATTACGAGAACACTGTTGCAATCACTGACGGTGAACCTGAAATTTTAACTTTATAGGGTTTGATTAGCTCAATCAATAGAGGTGAAGAAATGGAATCTACAGGAGAACTATGCCTAGGGCAGATTGTAAGCTCCAAGGCCGGCAGAGACAAAGACAAAGTATTTGCAGTAGTTGACATCATTGATGATAAATATGTATTCATTGCAGACGGTGATCTAAGGAAGATAGAAAATCCTAAGAAGAAAAAAGTAAAGCATCTGCAAAAATATAATACAATTAATGAAGAACTAAAAAAACGACTTGAAAATGGTGTGAAGATCGAGAATATCGAACTTCAAAAGGATCTAGAGAAATCTGGAATTATCTGGTTAAAAATTTAGGAGGTGCGCATATATGGCAAAAAAAGACGTCATTGAAGTATTTGGCACCGTGCTTGAAGCTCAGCCAAATGCGATGTTTAAAGTTAAACTAGAAAATGGATATGAGATTTTAGCACATATTTCTGGGAAAATAAGAATGAACTTCATTCGTATATTGCCAGGAGACAGAGTTAAAGTAGAATTATCACCATATGACTTGACCAGGGGAAGAATCACCTGGAGAGACAAGTAGTAGGTGTTAAGGAGGAATTATTATGAAAGTAAGATCATCAGTTAAGCCAATGTGCGAAAAGTGCAAAGTAATCAAAAGAGATGGAAAAGTAATGGTTATCTGTGAAAATCCAAAGCACAAGCAAACTCAAGGCTAAAAAATTAATAAGCTATATTCTGTAAGGTATTAACTTGACGGGGGCGGCTGTGCTTAATTGTCGTGAGATAACGAAGCGTCCCTAGAGATAATTTCTAATAAAAAGTTACTTTTATGTAGGAGGTGTAAGCGAATGGCTCGTATAGCCGGCGTCGATTTACCTAAGGATAAAAGAGTCGAAATAGGACTGACTTATATCTTTGGGATTGGAAGAAAGACATCAAACATTATTCTTTCTCAAGCAGGTATAAACCCTGATACAAGAATAAAAGATTTGACTGAAGAAGAAGTAGGCTCAATTAGAAGAATAATTGAAGCTGATTACAATGTTGAAGGAGATCTTCGTAGAGAAGTTTCCCTCAATATTAAAAGACTTATGGAAATTGGTTGTTATAGAGGAATTAGACATAGAAGAGGACTTCCTGTAAGAGGCCAAGGAACTAAGACAAATGCTAGAACTAGAAAAGGCCCTAAGAAAACTGTAGGCAGAAAAAAGAAGAAGGTTTAAAGGAGGTTAATTAAAATGGCAAAAGCTGTAAAAAAGACAGTTCGCAAAAAAAGACGTGAAAGAAAAAATATCGAACGCGGTCAAGCTCATATTCAATCGACCTTTAATAACACGATTGTAACGCTTACAGATCTTAGCGGAAACGCGCTTTCATGGTCAAGTGCTGGATCACTTGGTTTTAAAGGCTCAAGGAAATCAACTCCTTTTGCTGCTCAGATGGCTGCTGAAGTGGCTGCTAAGGAAGCTATGGAGCATGGACTTAAAATTATTGAAGTTTATGTTAAGGGACCAGGATCTGGTCGTGAAGCTGCAATAAGAGCACTTCAAACCGCAGGGCTTGAAATCAATCTTATTAAAGATATCACACCAATTCCCCATAACGGATGCAGACCACCAAAAAGAAGAAGAGTTTAATTAAAAGGAGGTGTAATTAATGGCTAGATATATTGGGCCTTCATGCAGACTATGTAGAAGAGAAGGTCAAAAACTATTTTTAAAAGGCGAACGATGCTATAGCGTAAAATGTGCTATGGATAAAAAGCCATTTGCCCCCGGACAGCATGGACAGAGCAGAAAAAAACTCTCTGACTACGGGCATCAACTTAGAGAAAAACAGAAGGCAAAGAGATTCTACGGAATACTTGAAACTCAGTTTAGAAACTATTTTGATAAGGCTGCAAAGAAAAAAGGGATTACTGGGGAAAACCTATTAATCATGCTTGAAACAAGACTTGACAACACAGTATTCAGAATGGGATTTGGATCTTCTAGAAAAGAAGCTAGACAACTCGTACTTCATGGACACTTTACTGTCAATGGACATAAAGAAAATATTCCATCGTTTGCCGTTAAAGCAGGAGATGTTATAAAAGTAAAAGAAAAAAGTGTATCATCACCAAAATTCAAGGAAATTAAGGAAATGTCAATCAGCGTACCTGTATGGATAACTGTTGATGTTGAAAAGCTAGAAGGAAAGGTTATTGCGATTCCTAGGAGAGAAGATATCGACACTCCAGTTGCAGAACACTTAATCGTAGAGCTTTACTCTAAATAATTGAGTTAGTTTTAACCCTCAAAGTTAATGTTAGTGGAATTGTAAGGAGGGAATTACATGATAGAAATAGAAAAACCAACAATAGAATGTATTTTTTCTGATGAAGACATTAATTACGGCAAATTTATTGTTGAACCTTTGGAAAGAGGATATGGAACTACTCTTGGAAACAGTTTGAGAAGAATTTTACTCTCATCCCTTCCCGGAGCGGCAGTTACTTCAATCAAGATTGATGGTATCTTGCACGAATTTTCTACTATTCCTGGGGTAAAGGAAGATGTTACAGAGATTATTTTGAACTTAAAGAGACTTTCTGTAAGACTTACCGGAGAAAACACAAAAAAAGTAATAATTAATGCTGTTGGACCAAAAGTTGTTACAGCTGCTGATATCATTTCAGACAGTGATTTGGAAATATTCAATAAAGACTTGCATATTGCTACATTAGAGGAAAATGCAACCCTCACAATGGAAATTAATATTGCAAGAGGCAGAGGATACGCTCCTGCGGAGCAAAACAAAACTGAATACATGCCAATCGCTGTTATCCCAGTCGATTCTATATATACTCCAGTGAAAAAGGTTAACTTTACAGTGGAAAATACAAGAGTAGGACAGGTTACGGATTATGACAAACTTATACTAGAAATTTGGACCGATGGAAGCATTTCTCCAGAAGAAGGCGTTTCCATTGGAGCAAAGATAATGCAAGAACATTTAAAGCTTTTTGTAGAATTGACTGATAACATCGATTCCGTTGAAATAATGGTTGAGAAGGAAGAAGACAAGAAAGAAAAAGCCTTAGAAATGACTATAGAGGAGCTTGAGCTTTCAGTAAGATCATTTAATTGTCTGAAGAGAGCTGGAATAAACACTGTAGAAGAGCTTACTCACAAATCAGAGGACGAAATGATGAAGGTTAGAAACCTTGGCAAGAAATCCCTTGATGAAGTAAAACTAAAATTAGATGAATTAGGACTCGATTTAAAACCGAGTGAAGACTAATAAGCAAAGGAGGGACAAAAATGCCGGGACATAGAAAATTAGGCAGACCTACTGCTCACAGAAAAGCGATGCTTCGAAACATCGTAACAGATCTTTTAAGAGAAGGCCGTATTACGACTACTGAGATGAGAGCAAAGGAAGCAAGAAAAACTGCAGAAAAGATGATAACCTTAGGCAAAAGAGGAGATCTTCACGCAAGAAGACAAGCCCTAGCTTACGTTTACGACGAAACTGTGGTTAAAAAATTGTTTGAAGAAATTGCTCCTAAGTATGCGGATAGAAACGGTGGATATACTAGAATCCTTAAGCTTGGACCAAGACAAGGGGACAGCGCTGAAATGGTATTTATTGAACTAGTATAATCAACTTATACTTAAAAATTAAGGGCGGCTTTGCATTTTGCAGAGCCGCTTTTTCTTTGTATATTGGGGAAGCGTGCGGAGCAATTGCTCGGAAATCGGTCGAGCAGCCACGCACTTCGTGCTTAGGCTAAAAGGTGTTGCTCGAATATTTCCTCACAATTGCTCCGCACGCTTCTCTCAACCCAGAAGACAAAAGCATTTGCGCAAAATCGTAAGGAACGGCTTAGTTCTTCGAGAGCAAATCCTATTTTGATTATATTAGTTGCAAAATAGGGGGAAGAGGCGAAAATGTGAGATTGTAATAGCTCGGTGGTTAAGGTATAATATTACGGTGAATGCGAGGTACAAACGATGAAGCTGTTAGGAATTTTGATTTCAATATTGTTGTTGGGAATGGCTATATTCTTTGGATTAGGCCCTAATCCCACAAATATTGATGAGCAGTTTGCAGCGATGGTTAGCGAGCAGGCGACACCGGAATCTCTTGTTTTCGCCAATGAATATTTGGGTAAGAATGTTGGAAAGCTGAATAAAGATAAAGCTACTAAGATTGTAATGCAATACGAAGATTTTATGCTCAAATATATAAATTCTGATGCTGACTGGACTGTCTTGGATCAAATATTTACATATTGGAATGAAGATATAGCAGCAATTGAAGGGGATAAGATTAAAAGTGAAGAGCTTTTATATACATATAACCAATTAGTAACTGCGGGATTCTACTTTCTGAGCTCAGAAGGGATACCATATCCTGCCATAAATTATACGGAGCTTTTGTCAAAATATGAAGGCAAAATATCACCGGCATTGGTTGAATTATATAAGATTAAACAAATGGAAGCAGACTATCCAATGGTTATTGATGCTAGCTTAGTAATTAGCTGGGGAGAACTGGCTAACAGAACTTTAGCAACAGAAATATTCGTTCACAAGTATAAAAATGATTATGACACATTGGAAGATGGAACGTTTATGTATCAAAATTATATTAATACCCTTCTAATGGGAATTGACAATACTCCAACGTTTGGAATCGAAGACAACCAATTTTCAAGTGATGCCAAAGAACAGTACATTGATTTTATAAATAACAACCCTGATAGCGTAACAGCTTATATTTTAACTGAGTACATTACCTACCTAGAAAGTATTAACTACAAATTGGATTACGCCAATGAAGAACAAAGCAAAATTTATTTCGACACTTGCACATGGCTTGTGAGTGAGGCAGGGAAAAGGGTAATTGATTAAATGGAAGACATTATAAGAATAGAACACCTATATTTTGAATATAAGCGAGAAGAAGATAACGAGACTGTTAGAGCTCTTTTTGATGTTAGCCTAAATATCAAGAGAGGTTCATTCGTGTCTATTATAGGGCATAATGGTTCAGGGAAATCGACTCTCGCTAAAAATATCAACGCATTGCTCCTTCCGACTGAAGGAGTTGTTTACGTTAATGGGCATGACACCAAGGAAGAAGAATGGCTTTGGGAAATTCGCCAGAACGCGGGAATGGTGTTCCAAAATCCTGACAATCAATTGGTTTCGTCAATAGTTGAAGATGATGTTGCCTTTGGCCCAGAGAACCTTGGCATTGAACCTGAGGAAATTAGAAGAAGAGTAAACGAAGCCTTGGTTTCAGTGGACATGTATGAAGAAAGAAAGAAAGCTCCGCATATGCTGTCGGGTGGTCAAAAGCAGAGAGTTGCCATCGCCGGTGTAATAGCGATGAGACCAGACTGCATAATTTTAGATGAGCCAACCGCGATGCTTGATCCAAAAGGCAGAGAAGAAGTTATGCAAATAATTAAGAAGTTAAATAAGGAAGGCATAACTATTGTTTTGATTACTCATTTTATGGACGAGGCGGCAAAAGCTGACCGAGTTATAATCATGGACAATGGCCAAGCTAAGCTTGATGGCCCTCCGTTTGAGATATTTAAGATGCATAAGGAAATCAAAGCATATGGGCTTGATTTGCCTTTTGCCGCAGAACTAGGGAACAGATTGAGAACTCAAGGTTTTAAAATACCTGACGAAATAATTGATATTAATGAAATGGTGGAGTACCTATGTCAATAATTGTTAACAATTTAAAATACATATATAGTGAAGGAATGCCTTACGAAACTTTGGCTTTAAATGACGTTAGCTTTGAAATTGAGGATAACGAATTTATTGGCATTATTGGGCATACTGGCTCTGGCAAGTCAACGCTTATTCAACATTTAAATGGGCTTTTGAAGCCGAAATCTGGCGAAATTATAGTATCTGGAGTCAACATTACAAACAAGGGAATTAAGATGAGAGACATAAGAAGAAAGATTGGTCTCGTGTTTCAATATCCGGAATATCAACTTTTTGAAGAAACCGTCAGGCAGGATGTGGCATTTGGGCCTAAGAACTTAGGTCTAGATGATGACCTAGTTGATCTTCGGGTTAGGGAAGCAATTGGTCTTGTTGGGCTTGATTATAACGAAGTTGCTGAGAGGTCTCCATTCGATTTGTCCGGTGGGCAAAAGAGAAGAGTAGCTATCGCTGGAGTAATTGCAATGAAACCAGAAGTTTTAATCATGGATGAACCGACGGCTGGGCTTGATCCAAGAGCCCATAAAGATGTACTTAGAATGGTAAAAGAAATTCATGTTAAAGAAAAGAATATTGTTATTTTGGTTTCCCACAATATGGGAGACATTGCGATGCTATCAGATCGTATAATGGTAATGGACAAGGGTAAGATATCAGCAGTTGGAACACCTAGAGAAATATTTAAGGAACGTGAATTGATTGAAGCTGCAGGATTAAAACTGCCTGAAGTAACTCAATTTATGTCTGAGCTTAGCAAGAGGGGCGTTTGCGTCTCTTCCCATGCAATCACTATGGATGAGGCAGAGGCTGAAATTATTCAGTATTTGAGAGGTAAGTGCAATGCTTAGAGACATTACCTTAGGTCAATATTACCCAGGGAATTCAGTGATACATAAGCTTGATCCGAGAGTTAAAATCATAGCGACTTTCCTATTGATTATGGAGTTATTTTTTGTAAATGACTTTATTGGATACTTGATAATAATCGGATTTATTGTAGCAGTAGTTTATATTGCAAAGATTCCTCCGAAATTCATTTTTAAAGGTTTGAAACCTATCTTCTTTATAATAATATTTACGTTTGGGATCAATATGTTCATGACTCAGGGAACAGTTATTTTTTCGTTTGGTTTCCTCGAGGTTACCAAAGAGGGGCTTAGACAAGCTTTGTTCATGGGCAGTAGACTAATATTGCTTATAATCGGTTCATCTCTTTTGACTTTGGCGACAAAGCCAATAAGCTTGACTGATGGAATTGAAAAGCTTTTGAATCCACTTAAAAAAATTGGAGTGCCAGCACATGAGCTTGCACTTATGATGACGATTGCCCTCAGGTTTATTCCGACTTTACTTGAAGAAACGGATAAGATAATGAAGGCGCAAATGGCTAGAGGCGCCGACTTCGAGAGTGGCAACCTCTTTAACAGAGCCAAGAGTTTGATTCCTCTGATGGTGCCGTTGTTTATCAGCGCATTTAGGATTGCTCAGGACTTGGCGATGGCAATGGAGGCAAGGTGCTACAGGGGCGGAGACAACCGCACAAGAATGAATGGGATGAAGCTCAAGCGCATGGATCTGGTTGCCACGGTTCTGCTAATTCTGTTCCTCGGCCTTGTAATTGCCCAGTCCCAAGATCTCTTCGCCTTATTACTGGCATAAATTTAGAAACGGTTCAGCTATTCGAGAGCAAAATGCTGCAACTACGGCTTTTCACTCTTGTTGCGCCGTTGGTGCGTTGCTGCATTTTCTCTCGAGCGCTAAACCTATAAGATATAAAATAGTAAATCCTGAAGGCCGGAATTTTATGTGTATTATCATTGAAGGCTTTTGAGCAATTCTCTGGAGCCTTCAAATATAAAGAACTGAACCGTGACTAAGTTGGAGAATGGGAAAGAATAGTATGAAAATTGATCGAGCCATTACGACGAAATTTATGATACAGGCGGCAGTCATTGCGGCAATTTATGCCGTGCTCACATTTGTGCTTATGCCGATTAGCTATGGATTCATGCAGATTCGGGTTTCGGAAGCACTTACCATATTGCCGTTCTTCACGCCTGCCGCCATCCCAGGACTTTTTATTGGCTGCCTTGTGGCAAATATTCTTGGGCCTAACGGAATTCTTGACATAGTTCTTGGCAGTTCTGCAAGTTTGATTGCAGCCGTATTGTCATATTTGCTTCGGAAGAAGCCACTTCTCGTTCCAATGCCACCAGTAATCGTAAACGCCCTTGTCATCGGGCCAATGCTTAAATACGTTTATGCATTGCCAATACCTTTGATTGCATGCATCCTATGGGTGGCACTAGGCCAACTGATTGCCTGTTATGGTATCGGTTATCCTTTACTTTCATATCTAAAAAAGTACAATTTTATTTTCAAACAGTAGATATATATTATCTTTATAATTTCTTCTAAATTATTCTACCTTCCTTAAAAGTCAATTCAAATGTTCTTTTGTTAATAAGAGACTTGAGTATAACTGTAAAACGTTTATTCTTTTGGACTTCAAAAAAAACAATCGTAAAACATCGTTAAAGCCTTGAAATATTTTGGGCCATACTATATATTGTTAGTGTTGAGTAAAATATTACAAGGGAGTGTGGCATAAGGATGAGTAAGATACAAAAGAGAAACGGTGAAATAGTAGACTTCGATAACACGAAGATCAAGAATGCAATTTTTGCGGCTGCTGAAGCGGTTGGAGGTACTGATGAAATCCAAGCTCAAAGGCTCACAAACATTGTCACTGAAATTGTAAAAGAATCATACAGCGCATCAATTCCTTCTGTTGAAGATATTCAAGACATGGTAGAAAAAGTCCTGATCGAAGAAGGTCATGCCAAGACTGCAAAGGCATATATTTTATATAGATCTAAAAGAGAAGAAATCAGATCCATGAGCAATCTATTTATGGATGCTGAGCAGATGATAGAAGAATACGTTTCCCTTAAAGACTGGAGAGTTAACGAAAACTCTAACATGGGTTATTCATTACAGGGTCTCAATAATCATATAGTTGAAAGTATCACTCAGAAATATTGGCTGGGGAAAATTTATAGAAAAGAAATTAGAGATGCTCACGTGCGTGGGGATCTTCATATACATGATTTGGGGCTCCTTGCCCCTTATTGCTGCGGTTGGGACCTAGAAGCTTTCCTTATGAACGGTTTCAAAGGGGCTAAGGGCAAAGTCGAATCCAAACCACCGAAGCATTTCGAATCTGCCCTTATGCAGATTGCCAACCTTCTATTTACATTGCAGGGCGAATCTGCAGGAGCCCAGGCCGTATCCAGTATCGATACCTACCTTGCTCCATTTATCTACTACGACAAACTTGATTACACTCAGGTGAAAAAAGCTATTCAGCGCTTTATATACAATTTAAATATTCCTACTAGAGTAGGCTTCCAGACACCGTTTACCAACATCAGTCTTGATATCGTTCCGCATCCTACTTTGAGGAGTCAGGGAGCAATCATTGAAGGGAAGATGATGGATAAAACATATGCAGAATTCCAAAAGGAAATGGATATGTTCAACATGGCTTATTGCGAAGTTATGATGGAAGGGGATGGAGCAGGAAGAGCTTTCAGTTTCCCAATCCCAACAGTAAATATTACCAAGGATTTTCCTTGGAATTCAGATACAGTAAATAGCATAATGGAAATGACTAGAAAGTTTGGGACACCTTACTTTGCAAACTTTTTAAACTCAGATTTATCACCTGAGGACGTAAGATCAATGTGCTGTAGGCTGAGATTGGATAATAGGGAGCTTAGACACCGAGGAGGCGGACTTTTTGGTGCTAACCCACTAACTGGTTCAATCAACGTTGTAACCCTTAATATGGCAAGAATAGGCTATAATTCGACATCGCCTAGTGACTTCAAAAAAAGAGTTCGTGAGCTTATGGAATATGCAAAAGAAATATGCGACTGCAAGCGTGCGATGCTCGAAGAATACATGGAAATTGGACTTTATCCATATTCTAGATTCTATCTACAGAGCGTTAAGGATGCAATGGGAGGATACTTTGTAAATCATTTCTCTACTATTGGATTAAATGGAATGAACGAAGCATGCTTAAACCTTTTAGGAGTTGATATTGCATCTGAGGAAGGCAATGCCTTTGCAGTTGATATAATGGAATTTATGAATAAAGTTATTAGGATTTATCAGGAAGAAACAGGAAGCCTTTGGAACCTAGAAGCATCTCCTGCTGAAGGAACAAGCTATAGATTCGCAAGACTTGATAAGAAATTATACCCTTCGATTATTGCACAAGGGAAAGATGAACCATATTACACGAACTCAACCCAGCTTCCAGTTGGCTGCACCGATGATATATTTGAGGCGATTGAAAAACAAGAAAAGCTTCAGACATTATATACAGGTGGAACAGTACTCCATGGATTCCTTGGAGAGAAGATAGACGACATAGAAACCTGCAAGCTTTTCATTAGAAAGATAATGGAAAACACCGCCATACCATACATTACAGTGACGCCCACTTTTTCAATCTGTGCCGACCATGGCTACCTTGACGGCGAACAATTCAACTGCCCAATCTGCGGAAATGAAGCAGAAGTCTGGACCAGAGTCGTGGGCTTCCACAGACCAGTCCAGTCCTGGAACAAAGGCAAGAAGGAAGAGTATAATGACAGAAAAGAATTCTCTGTTTCAGCTAGCTTGGCTAACAAAGCATGCTCAGACTCACCAGTCCTAATAAAGACTGAAGCCAAATCTGAGTTAAAATTTGATGATGTTGTAGATACCAACGCTATAGAAATTGTAGAAGAGTGCAGCTAAGCAAGAGATTAAATATATCTAATTTAAAGATTGAACCATGAGATAAAAAATGAAAATATTAGGAATTATAAAAGCATCGTTTATAGATTATCCAAAGAAAGCATCCACCGTTTTATTTATCGGTGGATGCAATTTTAGGTGCCCATATTGTCACAACCCTGAGCTGGTCAATGAGCAGGGTGAAGAACTGAAGCAAAGTGATGTATTAGAATTTTTGCAAAAGCGAAAGAAATACATCGATGGAGTTGTTATTTCAGGTGGTGAACCAACAATACATCTAGAGTTAATTCAATTGATTGAGGAAATCAAGAAACTAGGGTATTCAATTAAACTTGATACTAATGGATCCAACCCAGAAGTTCTCAGAAAGCTTATTAACGATAGGCAAATCGACTATATTGCAATGGATATTAAGGGACCTCTATCAGAATATACTAAAATATCTAATTCAGAAATCAAGATTAAAGACATAGAAGAATCAATAAACCTAATCAAAAACTCCGATATTGATTACGAATTTAGGACAACTTTATGCAAAGAATTGCTTTCGAAAGATCAAGTTATTGAAATAGGGAAATACTTAACTGGTTCCAAAAGATACGCCATGCAAGCATATAGCCTGAAAGGTAAAATACTGGATGAAAGTAAGAAATTTACTTGTTATACTAAGAAAGAAATGGAAGAATTCAAGGAGTTATTAATTCCTTATATTGAAGAATTAATAATTCGATAATGCTTGTTAAAAAACTATACTACTTTGTCACTTCAAATCACATCCGATGCTCACGTACTAAAAGTACGTTCCGCTTCGTTGTGATTCTCGTTTCGCGTATTATAGCTTTTTAACTACGCATATAAGAACAAGAATATGAATCAAAATTTTTAAAAAAAGAAAGGCTTAAAATGAGACAAAGAAAACTAAAAAACATAGATGATAGACTCTTAGAAAAATCAAAGTACTTAGTGCAAAATCCGAAGGAATATAAAGGTAAGTGGGCTGGGCTTTTCGGAAACAATAATCCAATCCTTATAGAGATGGGATGCGGCAAAGGGAAGTTCGTTTTATCAATGGCTTCATTACATCCTGAGAATAACTATATTGGGATCGAAGGACAAGGCAGCGTTTTACTTCGGGCTTTAGAAAAGGCAGAAGAGACAGAACTAAAGAATTTATTCTTAGTTCGAGAGTTTGTCAGAGATATTGAAGCATACTTTGACATTGGAGAACTCTCAGGCGTTTTCTTGAATTTCAGCGATCCATGGCCAAAGGATAGGCACGCAAAGAGAAGATTGACCCACTCAAACTACCTTAATGGTTATAAAAAGCTCTTAAAACAAGGCTCTTACATCGAATTTAAAACCGATAATGACGAACTCTTCGAATTTGGCATAAATGAGTTTAGAGAAAACGGATTTGATATAATCGAAGAAAATGTGGATCTACATTCAAGCAATTTGAAAGCAAGAGAAGTAACCACGGAGTACGAAGAAAAATTCAAAGATAAAGGTAAAACGATCAATTACTGTAAAGCAAAAGTATAGAAAGAAGCCCCCATATTTTGGGGGCTTCTTTCCTTTGAAGTGATCGTCTATTTATTAAATTGCTATAACGATTTCTATTTATCTTTTCTTCTCTTAATCACTAATCCGGATCCGGCTAGTAGAGCGCCAAGTCCATATAGGAAGCTTGGGTCAAGTCCGCCAGTCTTTGGAAGTGGAGCTGCTGGTACTGGTTCATCAAGAACTACTTCTGGAGTAACCACTGGTCCAGCTGGAATCAATTCAGGTTCTAGAATTACTGGAACATCAGGAGTTGATCTAG
This sequence comes from uncultured Oscillospiraceae bacterium, assembly GCA_964427575.1. Taxonomy (GTDB): domain Bacteria; phylum Bacillota; class Clostridia; order Peptostreptococcales; family Anaerovoracaceae; genus JBAWWY01. Next base: position 14,026 of record CAYRVM010000013.1, read on the forward strand.
TTGTTTGACGAGTTGTAGTTTCAACAACATCAGCTTCGAAGGTTGCAGTGTAAGTAACATCTGCGCTTACAACATCGCTTCTGTTAGCAGGAGTACTTGAACTGTCGTTCCAAGAAACGAAGTGGTATCCTGTAGCAGGTATTGCAGTAACTTCTGAAGTTGTAAGGCCAGAAGCTAAATGTTGAATAGAAGTTCCTGAAATGCTTCCTCCCTCAAGAGCGACATAAGTTATTGTAAAGGTGTTTGGTTCTGTTGAGTTTGCATAATAAGTTACAGTTCTAGTAACATTGCTAGCTGGCATAGTTCCTGAAATATTTCCTAAGTCAGGTGTAAAACCAGTTATTGAAGGAGAGGTAACACTATATGTAACTCCAGATTCAAGAACGGCAGTATGTGAAGTTGCAGCTGATGATCCGCCAACATATATATAGTTGATAGTTAGATCATAAGTAGGTGTAGGTACAAAGTTAGCTGTATAAGTTACAGTTCTAGTAACATTGCTAGCTGGCATAGTTCCTGAAATATTTCCTAAGTCAGGGGTAAAACCAGTTATTGAAGGAGAGGTAACACTATATGTAACTCCAGCTGCTAGAACGGTAGTATGTGAAGTTGCAGCAGATGCTCCACCAACATATATATAGTTGATAGTTAAATCATAAGTAGGTGTAGGTACAAAGTTAGCTGTATAAGTAACAGTTATAGCAACATTTGTTGCTGGCATAGTACCTGAAACAAGTAATTGGCTTGCAGTGAATCCAGGCTTTACTGGAGATAAAACACTGTATAAGTCCCCAGCGATATGAGAGGCTACAAATGTAGTTGCAGCAGTAGCGCCGCCAACATACACGTAGTTGATTGTCAAGTTATAAGAATCACAGAATTGAGCTTTAAAGTTTAAATTATTATCTGGCATATTGAAAGAATCACCAGGATGCCATATATAATCTTTATCTACATCTAGAAGGTCGCTATCATTACCATTTAATTTCCAACCAGTAAATGCCTTTCCATTAGGAAGATTACCTTCATAATTTGCAATATAAACTTTAGAACCTTCTATATATTTGGTTGATTTGTCTCCTCC
>CAYRVM010000014.1:0-9863 GCA_964427575.1 uncultured Oscillospiraceae bacterium
TTGAAAGGGGTAAAATGATTTTTAAGAAAACTCCAAAATTACTACAACCATCCAGCCTGCAACATCTCCGAGTTCAACCAAACAAACTAGTGCCGCTGTAACTAAGAGTTTATCAGCTAATGGATCCATTATTTTCCCAAAATTTGTAACTAGATTATACTTCCTCGCAATATAGCCATCAAGCGCATCTGTTAAGGCTGCAAGAACAAAAATTACTGCAGAAACATAGTAGTACCCCGATAATAAAACCACAATAAACAATGGAATCATTAGTACTCTTAAAATCGTAAGCTTGTTTGGTAAATTCATTTAATTCATCTCTCCTATCAAATCATAATCCAAAGCGTCAATAATATTAACATTTACAAAATTCCCAATTATTAACGGCTCATTTGTTGTAAATATAACCGATTGATCAATATCTTTTGCATCAAACTGGCTTCTTCCAATATAAGTATTTTCCTCTTTTATTGATTCCTCAACTAAAACTTCTAGGGTTTTACCTACCATTTTTTCATTGAGTTCGAGCGCAATATCCTTTTGAAGTTGCATTAATAATTCTTTTCGTTTTAATTTTGTTTTTTCTGCAACTTGCCCTTTCATTTTTGCAGCTGGTGTGCTCTCTTCCTTTGAATAATGGAAAACTCCCAATCTATCAAATTTCATTTCTTTTACAAAGTCATAAAGCTCATCGAAATCATCTTTATTCTCTCCAGGGAATCCAGTAATAAGAGTAGTTCGGATTCTAATTTCTGGGATTTTTTCTCTTAATTTGGCAATCGTTTTATGAATTGAAGCTTTTGTTGATCTTCTATTCATAAGATTTAAAATCTTATCACTAATGTGTTGGATTGGAATATCAATATACTTAACAATCTTATCATTTTCTTTTATTTCATTTATCAATTCTTCTGTGATTTCGTCTTCGTAGCAGTACATAAGTCTGATCCAATGAATTTTATCTACCTCAGATATTTTTCTTAGCAATTCTGGCAACATTAATTTCTTATATAAATCAATTCCGTAAGCGGTTACATCTTGAGCTACAATCGTAATTTCTTTGCAACCTGCCTCAACTAGTTCTTTAGCCTCTTTAACAATTTCTTCCATTTTCCTGCTTCTATAATTTCCTCGAATAGAAGGAATCACGCAGTATGCACAGCAGTTATCACAGCCTTCTGATATTTTGAGGTAAGCGGTAAAAGAACCTTTTTCTAACTTTCTATTTCCTAACTCAAAATATTCTTTTTCATTTTCGTAGACGAATCTTTCCCGTTTACCATAAATATGTTTCTGTAAAATCAATGGCAGCTTATCGTATTCGTTAACGCCAAGGAAAATATCGACTTCTGGTATTTCTTTATATAACTCTTCTGAATATCTTTTACTTAAGCAACCTGTTACAACTATAATCTGCTTTTGCTTTTGATTTTTATTTGAAACATGTTCAAGTATTGTGTCAATCGATTCCTTTTTTGCGTCATTAATAAAGCCACAAGTATTGACAATCAATACTTGTGCCAGGGAAGCGTTATCTACAATTTTATGTCCAGCGTTTTCTAAAATTCCAGCTGCATATTCCGAATCCGTAACATTCTTCGGGCAGCCTAATGTATCAATATATATTTTCATTTTTATTCCTTTACTGCATTTCTATTTCTTGTTGTTTCGCAAGTTCTTCTATTTCTCTAAGTTCTATTAATTCTTCTTTTGTGATCAATACCTTACGCGCGCGACTTCCATCTGCTGGTCCAATTATCCCACTTTCTTCCATAAAGTCTATTAGCCTAGCAGCTCTATTATAACCTATCCTGAATCTTCTCTGGAGCATCGATACAGAGGCCTGTTCGGCTGCTACAACGCTTGCAATCGCGTCTTGAAGCAATTCATCGTTTTCTTCTTCTTTTACCTCAGTTTTTATTCTATCTATACTACTAATTATTTCTTTCGAATATTCATTGTTTGGGACTTGTTCAATTAGAAAATCTATAACCCTCTTTACTTCTGCGTCAGAAATAAATGCACCTTGTACTCTAATAGGTTTAGAAAGTCCTAATGGATTAAAGAGCATATCTCCTTTTCCAACAAGTCTTTCAGCTCCTGCCATGTCAAGAATTGTTCTTGAATCGAATTGAGATGAAACCGCAAAAGAAATACGTGATGGTATATTAGCCTTAATAACGCCTGTGATTACATCAACTGAAGGTCTTTGAGTAGCTACAATAAGATGCATCCCCGCCGCTCTTGCCATTTGTGCAAGTCTACAGATGGATTCCTCAACCTGAGCTGGAGCTGCCATCATCAAATCCGCTAATTCATCTATTACAATTACTATTTGATGTAGTTTTGGAGTATTAAGCTGAAGCATTTTCTTATTATAAGTTTCTAAATCTTTAACTCCAACTTCTGCAAATCTTTTATATCTGCTTGTCATTTCGCTTACGGCCCAATTTAATGCTGTTGCGGCTTTGCTAGGATCAGTAACAACCGGTATAAGCAAATGTGGTATGCCATTATAATGATTGAGTTCTACAACTTTAGGATCTATCAATAAAAACTTTACTTCATCCGGTTTTGATTTATATAAAATACTTATTATAATGCTGTTGATGCAAACACTTTTACCCGAACCTGTTGATCCTGCGATTAGCAAGTGTGGCATTTCTTTTAAATCAGAAATAATCGGCATTCCAGAAATGTTCTTCCCAATTACAAAGCTGATTTTCGAAACAGAATCTCTATATTCTTTTGATTCAATCATTTCTCTTATTGAAACAAGGTTAACCCTCTCATTTTCAACTTCTATTCCAACTGCTGCTTTCCCAGGTATAGGTGCTTCAATTCGTATGCTCTTAGCTTCTAGATTCAAAGCAATATCATCAGCAAGTCTTACTATACTACTTACTTTAACACCAACATTCGGTTGTATTTCATATCTTGTTACAGCTGGCCCTTTTGTTACTTGGATTACCCTGGCGTTAACACCGAAATTCTGCAATGTTGTTTCAAGAGTTTTAGCTTTTTCTTTTAGATTGACAGAGTCTTTGTTAGCTAGGGTATCCTTAGCCTTATCAAGTAAATCTAGGCTTGGCAAAACAAAAGTACTATGTATTTGGCCTAAGTCGCCCTTGTTTAAATCTTGTGCTGCAATATTATCAAATTTTTCATTTTTACCGTCTACTTTGATAGCCCTTTTGTTTTCCTTGAATTCTTCAAATTTAGGATTATTATTCTCATGATCCTCAAATAGATCGTCATCGTTCATATAGTCGATAATTTTCATCTGCTTTTGATTCATACCTGCTTTAATTCCAGTATTTCCAACTATACTTCCATTAAATTCGTCGTTAAAGTTTTCTAATTTGCCATCAATAAATAAATCTGTACTGCTAGCCCTATTTTCTGCGAGTCCATCTTGACTAGCCGTCAAATTTTCTTTATTTGCTTGATCTTCTTGCTCTCTCTCTAATTCTTCCTGTTCTTTTCGAGCAAGTCTTTCTTCTCTCTTGATTTTTCTTTTTTCAAGCCAATTTTCAATGAGTTGTGAAAACGGAGTGTTCATAACTAAGAGAATTGAAATTATTATTATCAGAATACAAAATATAAACAGCCCTGGCATTCCTGCTATTTTCATAAGCAAATTACCGAAGAACATACCTATTAATCCACCGCTTGTTAGGCTTGTTCCCGTATCAAATATTTCTCTTATGTACTGCAAGGAAAAATTCACGCCTGCGTAGTCGCTTAAGAACCTATACGAGTTTATTATTGATATGGAAAAAATCATCAATGTTAAGAATATTAATGATTTGCCATTAAGATGCGATGTTTTCTTAGCAAACAACAATAATCCATACAAAATCATCATATATGGAAGCGCATAAGCTACTGCTCCAAATGTACCCTTTAGAAATATACTAATTGCTATTCCAAATTGGCCTGTAGCTTCAGTTTGTAAAGATACAAGGAAGAATATACCTAAGGCAATAATTACAATAGCCCATATTTCGTCTTTTATCCTTAAATCAAGAGGAGCCTTTGTGCTTTCGCGTGTAAAAGATTCTGCTCTACCCGACTTGCTAGGTTTAGCCTTACTCTTATTTGTCGAACCTCTTGGTCTTCCACGTTTTTTCTTTTCCATAAATATATCCTTTATTTAAATTTAATTATTTATTAATTAATGTTGAGATTATTATAATTACACCAAGTGTGAAAGTATAATATGCAAAATAGTGAAGTTTTTTATTTGTAACAACTTTAATCATTGTCTTTATTGCTATGAATCCTGTAACTGCAGCAACTATAACCCCCGCCGAAATAGGAAGTATATAGGCGCTTTGTATTCCTTGATCTAAGGCATCTTTGCCTTCGATTATTAAAGCTCCTAGTATAGATGGAATTGAAATAAGAAAAGCAAAACGAACAGCTACCTCTCTCTTGGCTCCAGTGAGAAGGCCTCCGACAATTGTTGAGCCTGATCTTGAAATCCCTGGTGCGATTGCAGCTGATTGAAATAACCCTACTAGAAAACCGTCCCAAAGTGTAAAATCTTTGATTTCTTTTCTTTCCTTACCATACCTTTGAACTGCGAATAATAGGATTGAAGTTATTATAAAACCTATCCCTATATACAATAGTGAGTTATACAACCCACTGAATGCGTCTTTGAAAAAGACTCCGAAAAAACCCGTTGGTATAGTTGCCATTACGATTAGAACACCTAATTTTCTGTGTTCATTTTTATTAATTTGTACGCCCTTGCCCGTAAATATATCCTTAATTGTAAATCCTAGTTCTAATATTAATTTATATATATCCATATAATAAACTAGAAATATTGAAATCAATGTACCAAAATGAAGTAAAACTGCGAAAAGCAACACTTCATCATCTTTAATCTTAAATAAATACTCAAGTACAGCCAGATGTCCTGAGCTGCTTATTGGAAGAAATTCGGCAAGACCTTGGACAAGGCCTAGAATTATAGCTTGTAATAAAGTCATTGTTACCTCGCAAAGTTAAATTTTAGTTTGAATTTACTGAAATATTATATCATAAAACTTATTACAAATTTATATATTAATAATATTGTTTTTATTTGACTTTGATTTTTTTTTCTGTTATTATAACCTCTAATTATATATAATGTGTAATTGAGGTTGCGAAGTTAATTAGTATAGATGATTTTATGTGGTATGAGTGATTATCTAAAAAGGTTTCTTCGCCGAAGTTGTTGACTTTCCACAGAGTTAATAGCTGGGAATATGCTAAATAGGCATATTACTGTCCTTTATCGGTTCTGCAATCGATAATTGAGGTGCTTTTACACAGGCAGAGAAATCATTTCGGTTTATTAAATCGTGGGCATCTCTGTCCTCGATTTTCTTTATATTTTAGCAAAATAATGGAGGTAAAAAAATGAAGAAACCAAACTTAGCCATCGTTGGAGCAACAGGACTTGTTGGGAGCACTTTCCTAAAAGTTTTAGAAGAAAGAAATTTTCCATTTGATAATCTTTATTTGATGTCATCGGGAAAATCTGCTGGAAAAATAATAAAATTTAAGGGTAAAGACTATATTGTTGAAGAACTTACAGAAAAATCTTTTGATAAACCAATAGATATCGCCCTTTTCTCTGCCGGTGGTAAAACAAGTGAATTTTTTTCACCAATAGCAGCTTCAAAAGGTGTGACAGTAATAGATAATAGTAGTGCTTTTAGAATGGATCCTGAAGTTCCGCTAGTTGTTCCTGAGGTGAATCCCGATGCCATTAAATGGAACAAGGGAATTATAGCTAATCCTAACTGTTCAACAATTCAAGCAGTTGTAGCATTAAAACCACTTCATGATAAATTTAAGATAAAACGAATTGTATATTCAACATACCAGGCTGTATCTGGTTCTGGGGTTAAAGGAATAAAGGATCTCGAAGAAGGACTTAAGGGAAATGATATCATGGTAGCCTACCCTCACCCAATTTCAGGCAATTGTATTCCACAAATAGATGTATTCATGGAAAACGGATACACAAAAGAAGAAATTAAAATGATTGAAGAAACAAAGAAAATCATGGGAGATAGTTCTTTAAGAATAACCGCAACTACAGTTCGAGTACCAGTATTTGCATGTCATAGTGAGTCTGTTAATGTCGAATTTGAAAAATCTTTTGAAATGGCTGAGGTATTTGAAGCATTAAAACAAGCAAAAGGTTTAATTATACAAGATAATTTGGCAAAGCAAGAATATCCGCTAGCAAGAGACTGTGCTGGCAAAGATGAAGTATTTATTGGAAGAATTCGAAGAGATTTTAGTATTGAAAACGGAATTAACTTTTGGGTTGTGGCGGATAATATTAGAAAAGGCGCCGCGACTAATGCGATTCAGATCGCAGAGTTGCTTATATAGCTGAAAGGATTTTATTATGAGTATTTTTACTGGTTCTGGCGTAGCATTAGTTACGCCTTTTAATAATAGGGAAATTGACTACAATAGTTTTGAGAAACTTATCGAATGGCAGATTAGCGAAGGCACTGATGCAATTGTTGCCTGTGGAACTACGGGTGAAGCATCGACATTAACCGATGAAGAGCAAATTGAAGTTGTAAAGTTTGCAGTCGATATCACTAATGGTAGAGTCCCAGTTATTGCAGGCGGTGGAAGCAACGATACGCATCATGGCATCCACTTAAATAAAGGATTAGAACAAGTAGGAGCTGATGCTCTGCTACACGTTACCCCATATTACAACAAATGTTCTCAACGTGGGTTGATGGATCATTTTATTGCAATAGCTGATGCTGTAGAAATACCAATGATAATTTACTCAGTTCAAAGTAGAACCGGTGTAAATATTGAACCAAAAACCGTATTAGAATTATCAAAGCATCCAAAGATTATTGGTATTAAGGAAGCTAGTGGGAATATTGCACAAGTTGCAGAAATTGCAAGGTTAGTGGATGAAGATTTCTATATATATTCAGGAAATGACGATATGATTGTTCCACTATTAGCTCTAGGCGGCAAGGGAGCAATTTCTACGGTAGCAAATATAATCCCAAAACAGCTGCATTTACTTGTTAAGTATTTTCTTGATGGCAATGTTAAGGAATCATGTAAACTGCAACTTGATTTAAAACCACTAATGGACGCTATGTTTGTTGATGTTAATCCAATACCTGTTAAAGCAGCCTTGCACATGATGGGAAAAATCGCACTTGATTACAGATTACCACTATGCCCTCCTTCTGATGAAGCGTACAAACATATTCAAAATCAAATGAAAACATTTGGATTAATATAGGTGTTGTTATGATAAAAATTATTATAAATGGTATTAATGGCAAGATGGGAAAAGCTATATTTAAAAATATAAAGAATAACTCGAATTTTGAGTTAGGATTTGGTATTCAAAGAAAAGTAAGCGATTTAAATGCTTTGCCTATATACAATGATATTTTTGAAGCAAAAGAACTAGGCGATGTAATTGTAGATTATTCAAACCCTGATTGTCTTGATTATCTTCTAAAATTCGCTTTGCAAAAGAAAATTCCTTTAATTATAGCTACAACTGGCTATAACGAAATCCAAAAGGCACATATAACAGAAGCTTCAAAATATTTACCAATATTATTTTCATCAAATATGTCCCTAGGTATTTCGGCATTGTTGAGGGCATTATCTATTATTTCTCCAATACTTAAGGATGATTACGAAATTGAAATCATAGAAAAGCATCATAGTAAAAAAATTGATTCTCCAAGTGGTACCGCTATAATGCTTAGAGATAGAATATTGCAATCATCTGCTAACAAAAGAGAAATAAAAATACATTCTTTGCGAAGCGGAACAAATCCAGGAGAACATAGCATCATTTTCTCTGGGAAAGATGAGATAATTGAGTTAAAGCATCAATCCTATTCAAGGGATTTGTTTGCGGAAGGCACACTAAAAGCAGCAAATTGGATTATAAACCAGGCTCCTGGCCTATATTCAATGGAAGATATTAATTGAGGTGAAGGTAAATGCATGAAATATTTAATATAACAGATCCATATGAAATAGCTAAATACATAAAGAACTCCAAGAAGGCTACACCTGTCAAGATATTAATTGAAGGTGAACTTGAAGAAGTAAAATCTCAGATTGAAGAGGGATTAATGATATTTGGTAGTCTTAACTTTTGGGTTATCGTAGGTGACTATAATATTGCGATGTCATTTATCGAAAAGCAAAAGAATTTAATCCAAAACTTTTATATAGAGTATGATCGGAGGAATTCTGCAATACCTTTGCTAGATATTACCGGTTTAAATGCTCGAATTGAACCAGGCGCCATAATTCGGGAAGGCGTTTTGATTGGAGATCAGGCGGTCGTATTGATGGGCGCCGTTGTAAATATAGGCGCCCAGATTGGTGAGCGCTCTATGATTGATATGAACGCCGTAGTAGGCGCAAGAGTCGTTATCGGAAAAGATGTTCATATTGGAGCTGGCGCAGTGATAGCAGGCGTTTTGGAGCCTCCTAGCGCAACACCAGTCATCGTAGAGGATAATGTATTGATTGGGGCTAATTCCGTAGTACTTGAGGGTGTTAGAATTGGACATCATTCAGTAGTCGCGGCGGGCTCAGTTGTTACAACCGATGTACCGCCTAACTCAGTGGCCGCAGGTTCGCCTGCTAGAATTGTTAAATCGATGGATGATCAAACTAGATCAAAGACTAAACAGTTAGAAGATTTGCGCTAAAATAGTTTTAATTGATTTATTTATAAACAAACATTATTAGATTTACTTATAAACAAACATAAATATATTACTTTAAAGCAAATAAAAAAAGCTGCATTGCAGCTTTTTTTATTTTTAATATCCTACGCCTCTGAAGCGATAATTTCCTTACCGTCATAGTAATTGCAATTCGGGCAAACCCTATGTGCAAGCTTTGGCTCATGACACTGTGGACACACAGATAAGCCTGGTAATGATTTCTTCATATTAGGAGCTCTTCTCTTATCTCTTCTCGCTTTTGATATTTTCCTCTTTGGAACTGCCATTCTAAAACACCTCCTTGTTCTTTAAAACTAACATTTTGATTATATTAATACTGAGCTGTTATGTCAAGGTTTATTTTACGATTTCGAGGGTGTCTCTAGCAATTACAAGCTCTTCGTTAGTTGGGATCAAGAATATTTTTACTTTTGAATTATCAGCACTTAATACTGCTTCCTTGCCTCTAACTTTATTCTTTTCATAATCCATAACGATTCCTAAGCCTTCTAGGCCTTTACAGATAGCAGCTCTTAAATCTATGCCATTTTCCCCTACTCCAGCAGTGAATACTATTGCATCTGCTCCATTTAACTCTGCATGATAAGCTCCAATATAAGACTTAACTTTTAGAGCAAAAATATCTAACGCAAGTTGCGCTCTTTCATTTCCTTTGTGTGCAGCATCTTCTATATCTCTAAAATCGCTACTAACTCCAGATATTCCTAGTACTCCTGATTTTTTATTTAATATATTTGTTACTTCATTTGCTGTAAGACCTTCTTTGTCCTTGATAAATGAAACGATAGCTGGATCGATATCTCCAGATCTTGTTCCCATAACCAAACCTTCTAAAGGAGTAAATCCCATGCTAGTATCTATTGATTTTCCAGCATCTACGGCTGCAACGCTTGCTCCGTTTCCAAGATGGCAGGTTATAATTTTAGTGTCTTTTATATCTTTACCTAGCATTGAAGCTGCTCTATCGGAAACAAATCTATGGCTTGTTCCATGGAAGCCATATCTTCTAATTCTATATTTTTCATAATATTCATATGGAATAGCATAAATATATGCTTCTTTTGGCATGGTCTGATGGAA
>CAYRVM010000014.1:9873-14979 GCA_964427575.1 uncultured Oscillospiraceae bacterium
AGGCATACTGGTATGAAATGCTGTGTCAAATACGCCTACCATTGGTGTGTTTGGCATAAGTTCTTGACAAGCACGAATACCTAAAATATTAGGAGGGTTATGTAGAGGTGCAAGTTGTGTACATTCATCAAGAGCCTTCATTACATCTTCAGTAATTAGAACTGAAGCACTATATTTTTCTCCTGCATGAACAACTCTATGTCCAACTGCCGCTATTTCATTCATATTGCTAACAACACCGTGTACTGGATCAATTACTGCTTCCAAAACATGTGCGATTGCTTCTTTATGAGTTTTCATAAAGGTCTCTATCACAAATTTGTCTGCTCCTTCTTTCTCATGCTTTAAGAAAGATCCTTCGATTCCAATTCTTTCTACAATACCTTTTGCTAGAACATTCTCATTTGACATATCTATAAGCTGATATTTTAATGATGAACTCCCACAGTTTATAACTAATACTTTCATTAAATAGTGCCTCCTATATTTTTATTTTTAAATTATTATTATCTTTAATGCCATAATGATTATATTTGAAAATAGAAAAATATCAATCATTTTTATCATTTTAGCATTAAATATTTCAAAATTATGCTAATTGGAATCAACCAAATATAGTTTCTTTTTGTAATCAGAATTTTTTGTTAAGTCATTACTAGCGCCTAAATTATAAATATTTGAAGCCATAATATCATATTCTAATATTTTAGTAATATTTGGATAACGATGTAATTCTTTATTAATGTTAGTAATGATTGGCAGTTTTGAGCATTCTTGTTTCTTAATATATTTAAGTATTTCAGACCCTTTATCATTTAAACCCAGAATTCTGGCATATAATGATTCATCCTTACTAAATTCGGCCATTTTATCTTTAGTTAGCCCAAGGAGTAAATGCATCAACGTTCTTTGGATTCTTGTTTGGGTAAACCTTTTTGATTTAATTGAGACAATCAGATCTTCAATATTCTTGGATTTTAGTGCGCTTTCTACGATTCTGTTTTCAAGCCCTTCTGTAACACTAAATATATTCTTTATTTCTTGTAAGTTAGAATTTAAAATTTTATATGAAATCATTTGGTAAAAATTTTCGATATTTACTTTGGCAATTTTATCATTCTTTTTAATTACATCATATGTTTCCTTTGGTATAACGGATTTAACTGATTCAATATTATAGTCTGTACAAGCCAACTTATCCCTAATTGCCGTAGCGCTTGCTATGTTGCCTACAAATTCTTTGTCGTTATAATCCGAACCTGTTCTCTTGATTGTAATCGGTTTTAAATTACTCTTCAATTCTATAATTTGTCTTAAATACTCTATAGCGAGGTTATTGTTTGGTGAATTGACAACCAAAGAATTTTCTTCTCCAACTATATATTTCAAAGCTTCCATTCTTGATCTTGGATATGAATACCCCAATTTAATATTTCTTTTGAACTCTGCTATGAAATCAGGTGACTGCAATGCTAGAATTTCTGCAACCTTACTTAATTCTTGTATATTGCCATTCTCGCTTCCAAAAGAGATAGTATCTACGCAACCTAGTTTTTCCAGAATAGAGATGCCACCCTTAGAGAAATAATCTGAATTATTGCACGCAAAAGCTGTTGGAATCTCGATAACAAGATCAATTCCGTTTTCAACAGCTATTTCTGCTCTAAGCCACTTGTCGTAAAGCGCTGGTTGCCCTCTTTGTAGAAAATTTCCGCTCATTACTGCTATAGTGTAGTCACAACCGGATAGTTTCTTAGACTCTTGCAAGTGATACTTATGACCTTCATGAAAAGGATTATATTCAGCAATTATCCCTAAAATTTTCATATTTTTTCATCTATTCCTTTTTAACAATCACATCAGAAAAATTTAGGAGCTTAATAGCTCCTAATAATTTTAATCTATTGTGTTTTCAACCTGATTCTTGTAAATCAATTCTTTGATTTCGCTTCTGTTAGCGGTAATCGTTGCGTTTACTCCTTCAAATGTTCTACTGACATTATTAAACATTTCATCAAAATAGATTGTATTTAATTTTTCCATCTTCTCCTGGAAATTATAAAGTATGCTGTCAATATATTCAAAAGTAGACATTTTCAAGTTCTTTGCAGTCTGGTCAGCTGATCTAATTAATTCATCCGCCTTCTGCCTTGCCTTTAATGTAATATCGTCAGTCTCTATTAAATTTTCAGCCTGCATTTTAGCTTCCCTGATTATACTTTCATGCTGTGCCCTAGCCTCATCAAGAATTCTTTGTCTTTCATCTTTAATCCACTGTGCTTCTTGAATTTCGACGGGAAGTTCTTTTTTTATTTCCTTTAATATCTCTACTATTTCATTTGCATCTACAAGTACTTTCCCTGTGAGTGGGAAGCCTGCGCTAGTATCAATAATATCTTCTAATTCATCTAAAAGCTCTAGAACCTTCATTGAAATTACCTCCTATTTATTATATTTTTGCTTCATATATTTTAAAACTACATCTGGTACGAATCCTTCGATGCTTCCATCTAACTTGAACACTTCTTTTACTAAACTAGAGCTCAAAAAGGAATTACTCGGATTTGTCATTAAAAAAATTGTTTCCATTTCGTTATACAAGGATGCATTCATCTGAGCCATTTGAATTTCATATTCAAAATCCATACTTGCACGCAAACCTCTAATTACAACTGTCACTTCATTTTCCTTTACATACTTTGCAAGCAACCCTGAAAAACACACAACTTCGATATTCTTGTGATCAGAAACAAGTTCACGTATCATTTTAACTCGTTCTTCAATTGTAAATAAAGGTGATTTGGAGGGATTATCAATAACGCCCACAATCAAGTGATCTGCTAATTTTGTTGCCCTAGAGATAAGGTCCAAGTGGCCATTGGTAATTGGATCAAAGGATCCTGCATATAATGCTTTTCTCATTATTCCTTGTCCTCCCCTTGATTCTCAAATACTTCTATATAAATGCTTCCGTATCTTTTAATTTTAATTCTTTTAAAATCATTTATTTCTTCTGGCAAATCAAGTCCTTTTTTATGTTCCAACACTAAGATACCATCCGTTTTCATAACTTTACTCTTTTGGATTGACTCAAAAGCCTGCAACAATAAACCACTTTCATAAGGTGGATCTAAAAATATTATATCTACCTTTTCTCTTATTAATTTTAAGCCAGTTGCAAAATCAGCATTTAAAATTACCGAATTGTTTTCTGCTTGGCAATGCTGAATATTCTTCTTTGCTAGTTCAATACTTGTTCTTGATTTATCAATAAAGTATGCTCTACTAGCACCTCTACTTAAAGCCTCTATCCCTAGATTACCTGACCCGCAAAACAAATCAACAACTACGGCGTCGCTTATATCAGGGGCTATCATATTGAAAATAGATTCCTTAACCATATCCGAAGTAGGTCTAATACTCTCGTCTTTTGGAGAAAACAATCTTCTACCTTTATATATACCAGTTATAATTCTCACTTTATTCACCCCTTGCCGTATGATTCTATCATATAGTGTGGAAAATATAAATGAATAATTACAAAGTACTGATAAAAGATTCTTTATACATCGAAGAAACTTCATTTCTAATTATTTGATTCTTTTTAGAGCTAAGAAATTGGTCATCTGCTAGGATTATTTCTGCTTCTTGCCTAGCTATTGCTACAATTTTAATATGTTTTATTAGATCAGCAATTTTAAGTTCAGGAAGACCATGCTGCTTTGTCCCGAAAAAATCTCCAGGGCCTCTTAGCGTTAAATCTCTTTGTGCAATTATAAAACCATCCGAGGTCTCAACCATCGTATCAATTCGTTCTTTAGAAATCGAAGACTTGCTTTCTGCCAATAAAAAACAATATGACTGGTTCTCTCCTCTTCCTACCCTTCCACGCAATTGATGTAATTGTGATAATCCAAAACGTTCTGCACTTTCTATCAGCATTACAGTAGCATTTTGAATGTCAATACCTACCTCAATTATTACAGTTGAAACTAAAACATCAATATCGCCCTTTTGAAATTCTAACATTATGTTATTCTTTTGATCTTCCTTTAATTTCCCATGTAGTAATCCAATTTTATAACCTTTTAACATGCTATCGATTTCTTTTAATTCATTAAATAACTTTTTTGCTGATTTTATTGGGTTTTCTGATTCATCTTCATCTATAATTGGAGAAACAATGAAAGCCTGTCTGCCCTTTTTAAGTTCAACATTTAGGTATTCGTAAGCCATTTTTCTATCATTTTTATTAAATGCTTTTGTTATAATTTTCTTTCTATTGATAGGAAGTTCATCAATTATGGAAATATCTAAATCTCCATAAACTATAAGTGCAAGGGTTCGTGGAATAGGTGTTGCAGTCATTACTATCCGATCAGGATTTTTCGCCTTATCTGTAAGCAAAAATCTTTGATTCACTCCAAATCTATGTTGTTCATCAGTAATTACAAGGCCTAGATTTTTAAACTTAACATCGTCTTGGATAATAGAGTGTGTTCCTATTATTAAATCTATTTCTCCATTAGCTAAATCAACCAAAAGCTCTCTTCTATCCTTTAAAGATAAATTTGAAGTTAGCAATTTTACTTTAATTCCATTATTTAGCAAGAATTTTTTCATTGTATTTTCATGCTGCATTGCAAGTATTTGAGTTGGCGCCATTAATACCGCCTGATAACCATTTTTTATAGCTTTAATAATGGCCATTGCTGCAACAATAGTTTTCCCCGAGCCAACATCTCCCTGTATTAAACGGTTCATGGTTTTGGGTTTAGTCATATCTTGGAAGATCTCTTCAATTACTCTACTCTGGGCATTGGTGAGTTTAAAAGGTAATTCAGATAATATCTTTTCTTTGTCAATTTTATTTTCAAAAGCAATGCCATTTTCAAGATGCGCATTAAAATTTTTGACCATAACTAGTCCAATTTGAAGGTACAACAGTTCTTCAAATATAAATCTATATTTTGCTTCTTTGATCTTCATTTCATCTTTAGGAAAATGAATGCTTCTTAAACCATAATCTATTGAGCAAAGCCTATTTCTTTGAATTGTATCTTCAGAGAGAGTTTCTCCTATATCTCCAATTGAATTTAAAGCTTG
>CAYRVM010000015.1:0-9589 GCA_964427575.1 uncultured Oscillospiraceae bacterium
ACTAGAAATCATGCCCCCAGAATCCGACCATATATACTTGATAAACCAGAATTAGATGGTTATGAAATGAAAAACGTAAAAGATAAACTGACTCTGCTTTCGCAGATAGCAAAAGAATTAAATAATAAAAATGTTACTTGGGCGATTGGAGCCTCCACGATGTTGTACTTCAAAGGAATAGTATCTGAATTCAATGACATTGATATTATGGTAGCCGAAGAAGACGTTGATGTAGTAAAAGAGGTTTTATTATCTCTTGGAGAGATGCAATCTCCAAACCCAAATATCGAATATAGAACCAGATGTTTTTTAGAGTTCCAGGTTGAGGGTGTTGAGATTGACATAATGGCTGGATTCGTTATCATTGATAAAGAAAATGAACATTACTTTCCATTAAAGAAAGAAAATATCAAGGACTTCACAGAGATTGATGGAATTAAAATTCCTTTACAATCTCTTGAAGAATGGCGTAATTACTATCAACTTATGGGCAGGGATGAAAAAGTCCATATGATTGATTCCTGGCGGCAAACGCAAGTTTGTCAATGAGATTCAAAGTTTAATAATAAAGCTCAGATGGTCCCTTATATTCTTGAATGCAGTTCCCACCGTCCACTATAAAAGTCTGACCAGTTATATATGATATTTCTTCAGAACACAAGAAAACAACCATATTTGCAACTTCCTCAGGAGTTCCACTTCGCCCTGCAGGGGTATTTATACCCGCTATTGCCTCAACATCAATTTGTGATGCGGTTTCAATCCAACCAGGCAATACGTTATTTAGCATTATATTATCTTTAGCCACTTCAATTGCAATTGACCTGCTCATTCCAATTACTGCAGCTTTGGCTGCGCCATATGCGGCTGAACCTGGATTGCTTACAATTGGTCCTGTAACGGAAGAAACGTTGACAATACGTCCGTATCTTGATGAGATCATGTACGGGAGCACTTTTTTTGTAACATTATAAGTTAAAGTTAGATTTCGATTTATAGAAATATCCCAAGCCTGGTCTGTCAACTCTGTAAATAGTGGATAGTCATCTTCTTCTCCAACCTGAACCATTCCTGCATTGTTTATTAGAATGTCGACTTTCCCAAAATCTTCAACAACTTTTTCAACCATTGCGTTAACCTGGCTACGGTCCATCAAATCAGCTACATAACCATTAGCTTTTACTCCAAACTTTCTCAAATCATCAGCACGGTCCATTATTCTATCGGTAGTTGATACAAGCGCCACTGAAGCGCCCAGTTCTGCTAGAATTCTCGCACAGGAAAAACCGATTCCTGTAGCGCTTCCACAACCAGTTACGAGGCAGACCATGCCATTAAAATTCATAAAATTTTTCATCAATATACTCCTTATTAAAACATTAATACAAACTATAATCCCAATTTAGGGTTTAACTTAATTTCATTTAAAAGGGTAAAGCCTAAAATCATCATATCACCAATAACCTGAATTAGACCAATTGATTCGTTTAAAATAGTTACAGAAACTATTACAGCAATGAGCGGATCTATATAGCTTAAAATAGCAACTTCCTGGCCCTTCAAATCCTTTATTGAAGAGAAATAGAGGACATAACATATACCTGTATGAACGAGACCTAGGATCAATAGATTGATGATACCAAAACTACCTATGCCAATTATATTTATTCCAGTAGTTAATAGAACATAGGGTGTCAATACAAAAATGGCTGCGAAAAACTGTATTAGAGTTCTATCAATCCCAGTAACATTTTTAATAAATTTATTCAAGATAATAACTGTTGCATATAAGGTGGCGGCACCAAGGCCAAAAGCTATACCGATAGCGTTGCTTCTGGTTATATCAAGACCACCAACTCCAATTACCATAAACAAGCCAATTGTTGCCATAGTAAAGCATAAAATTTGCTTAAGACTCAATTTTTCCCTGAAGAGAATTGGGCAAACTATCATTACAATAACAGGAGCAAAATAATAGCTTAAAGTAGCAATTGAAACAGTAGTATATTTGTAGGCCTGAAAAAGCAATATCCAGTTAAAGCCCATGGCCGCGCCTGAAAGAAAGAGTAAAGGCAGATCTTTTTTTATCTCTGTCAAGATGATACCTTTTCCGGTCATTATCTTATAAGCAATAATAGCTATAGCTGCAATTATTGCTCTGAAAAGTGCAATCTCTCCTGTAGGAAGTTGAATCCCTTTTACAAATATCGAGATAGTTCCGAATACTATCATCGCAAATGTTATTTTTAATTTAGCCCCCATTAATTGCCACTCCCTCTTTGAATTTAATTAATTTCAACAATATCTTTTAAATGTATACGAAAAATGGTTAATAGTAAAGCCCTATAATGCAATGATTTTAATCGTTTTAAAGAATTTATTATAGTAAATTAAATAAAAGATGATATAGTTAAATAAATAAGAAAATACTCTTTAGTATAGTAAATATTTATTTTTGGAGGTATTTTATGAAAGCAATATTTAAAGTTTTTCTCTTGGTATTAATTTTATCTCTTTCTATATTTACTGGTTGCTCAAAATCCGAAGCTCCTGCAAGTGGAGATATGACTGTACCGACTCAAACAGAAGATACGGCGACACCTACTGATCCTTCTGCATTACTGGCAGATAGCTTTGAAAGGGCGGATTCTGAAACTGTAGGAGACCTTTGGCAAGAGGTAAGAATGAGAAATGGAACTGGAAACTCAATTCCGGTTAGAGAAGAAGGCGACACTCCTTGGGGAATTAAAGGTAACGCGCTAAGCTATGAGGGCACTGGCAACAATACATATACAGAAGACTTTATCCAGACAGTAAATGAATATCCTATTGAAAATGTTATGGTTGAGTTTGAAATGCGTGGGACAATCGCAACTACGCTTGGATATGTAGGGCCAGGATTTTTCTGGGCTCCTACTGCAGATAATCGACTAGGGGGCTTCGGCTCTAGCGACGAGACTCAGCAATTAATAGGAGTTCAAGCTTTTTATGGATGGGAAAGTAACGGGACTAAAGGAATGGCTTTTAAATTAGGCGGTTCTACAGTATCGACACAAGATGTTATGTTAGGAATTAATCAAGAAGATTTCGTTAAGCAAACAATTGTTGTGAAAGAAGGGAAAATGACTTATAAGGCAGGAGATGGGCCAGAAATGGTATATGATTTAACAGCCTTACCTGAAACAGGAGCAATGCGTCACCTTTCCTTTGATGTAAGATATTATGATAACGGAGTACCATTCAAAGTCGAAATTAAAAACTTAAAAGTAACACAATTATAAAAAGATAGGGAGCAAATTCGCATTTGCTCCCTAATATTATCTTGAGTGATTAAGCCAAGATGTTCTTTACGATTTCTCTGAATACTTCTGTATGTCTATCGATGTCAGCAATCGTTGTAGATGGACAAATCAATGCCATGTTGTGGAAAGGAGTCATAAGGATTCCTCTGTTAAGCGATGCAAGATGCATGTATTGATCTAGTTCAAAATCTACTGCAGCTTCTGCTTCTCCACCGTTTCTAGCTGGCTCTTTTCTAAACCAGTACTCAGTTCTGCATCCAAGTTGCGTTGTATTCCAAGGAAGATTGAATTCGCTGATAACGCTTTGGATTCCTTCATTGAATCTCTTTGCAAGAGGAATATTTCTAGCATAGAAATCTTCAGTAAGAACTTCACTCAAAGTCGCCTTAACTGCATGCATCGTAAGTGCGTTTGCTGCAAGAGTTCCGCCGATACCACCGATATCGCAAACTTCTTTTGGGATTTCTTTAACTATCAAATTACCAAGTTCTTCGGTAAATCCATAAGCTGCAGCAGGAATACCTGAAGCAATAGTCTTGCCAATTACAACCATATCAGGTTTAAGGTTGTACGCTTTTGTGCAACCACCTATCCCAGTACAGATTGTATGGGTTTCATCAATTATAAGTAATGCGCCATATTTCTTAGTCAAAGTCCTTAATGCATCGTGATATCCTGGATCTGGATGAACGATACCGCAGTTAGTCATTACAGGTTCTGCAAGTACGCAAGCTACATCTCCTATTTTCAAAGCAGCTTCAAGAGCTGGGATGTCATTCCACTCAATCATTCTTGTTGTAATAGCTGGATCACATTGTGGACCTAGATTTCCTGGTTTTGCAATTGTCTTACCTGTATGCTCATCAATTATTGCTACTGTTTCATCCACAGTTCCGTGGTAACACCAGTTGTAAGCTATTATCATTGGCTTCTTAGTAACCTGTCTTGCAAGTCTAAGCGCGAATCTATTGGCATCGGTAGCACTGGTTGAGAACTGCCAATATTTCATTCCGAATCTTCTTTGAAGTTCTTCACCATTCCAAGCTGCATCTTCGGTTGGAAGCATGAATGTTGTTCCTTGCTTTACATATTCAGTGATTGCCTTAACAGATGCATCTGGTGCATGACCCACCATAGAACCAGTATCTCCTAGACATAAGTCTAAATATTCATTTCCATCTACATCAGTGAACTTAGCGCCCTTTGCAGTTGCAACGCAGACAGGATATGATCCAGCCCACTTAACCATCCAGTTCATTGGAACGCCTTGTAATAGTGAACCTTGAGCTCTCTTAAAAATTTCTCCTGATTTTGGATGCTTTTGCTCAAATAAAGTAAGCTCTTTTTCATATTGTACTTTTAATTTTTCTCTACTAATCATTTTAAACCTCCATAAATATAAATAATTTATTATGAAACTTATAAGAGCAATAAGCATGCCAAAAGTAAAGAAAATTGAGGTATTAGATTTAAATGACTTAATTTGCAACGGTTTGAGTATAAATTATTGATTTGCACAGGCCTAGGAAATTGCTAAGTTAGGCAGAAGAAGCACCAATCAAGATAAATCCTTGTCAATATTGAAAATCAATTGTCAATATTGAAAAACTCGTATAGAATATACTTATAGAATAAAACTACAGTCGAAATAAAATATTTGGTATGAGGAATAACTATGGCAGGTTTGATACTAATTAAGGATACGGTTATGCAAGTTGCGGAAGCAATTACTTCTGCATTGGAAATCGAGACCGAAATAATCGACAATAGGCTCATGATAATCGGAGGCTCAGGAAGATATGCTAAGAAAGTTGGAAGTTTTGAAGAAGAAGGAAATATAAATTCAGGATTAATTTATTCGAAGCTTCTAAAATCAGGAGAAAATTATCTGAGTTTGAATCCCGATGAGGATCCAGATTACAAGCCCCAGGAAGGCGAATTGGCAGAGATCTGTTGCCCTATCAAATCTGGAGAGAAAATAGAAGGCCTTATTGGTCTAGTTGCCTTTGATCAAGAACAAAGAAATAAGATAGTAAAGAATTCTAAAACCCTAACTTTATTCTTGGCTAGGATGGCTGAACTCATCGCAAGCAAACTCGAGCAAACGATTAGCAGCAATCAAATCAAATCAATCGTGGAATCTATGCATGAAGGTTTGTTGGCTATAGATAAGGATTTTAATATTGTATCTTGCAATTATAAGTGCGAAAACTTACTTGGACTAAAGAGGGATGAAATTGAGGGAAATAAAATATCACTTGTCTGGGACATTGAAGACTTGGATAAAGTTATTAACAATGGAGATATAATTCGGGATAAAGAAATTGCCTATAATAATCTCAAAAGCCCTAACAATTTAGAAGAAAAGAGATTCTTATGCTCCTTAATTCCTATTAATGATAGCCTAAAACCAAAGGAAAAATCATTAATCAGTGGAGCTATGATTTTGTTCCAAGATATATCCGATGCAAGAGAACGAATATATAAGATGGCGTCGACAGCAGCTGACACTACAATTGATCATATATTGGGGGAGAGCGAAGCCATACTAAATGTAAAGAGGCGAGCGATTCAAGTCGCCACAAGTGATTCAACCATATTGATCACGGGTGAAAGCGGCACTGGGAAAGAACTTTTTGCTAGAGCGATTCATTTTGCCAGTCCGCGAAAAGAAAACACATTTGTAAGTATTAATTGTGGCGCAATTCCAGATATGCTCCTTGAGAGTGAGCTATTCGGATATGAAAGAGGAGCATTTACTGGGGCGGATAAAAGCGGAAAACCTGGTAAATTCGAAATCGCACATCGTGGAACAATATTTTTAGATGAAATAGGAGATTTGCCTTTACATCTACAAGTAAAGCTTCTTCATGCTATTCAGAACCGCCAAATAGATAGGGTTGGTGGTGTTAAACCAATAGATATTGATGTTCGTATAATTGCTGCAACTAATAAGAACCTAGAGGAAATGATTAAAGAAAAACAATTTCGAGAGGATTTATATTTTAGACTGAACGTCATTCCACTGGTTATACCTCCGCTTAGAGAGAGAGGTAGCGATACAGAACTCCTATTGAACTTCGCATTGAAGAAATTCACTAAATTGCTTAATAAAAGTATTGAATCTTTTTCCGACGATGCAATAAACGCGCTTTTAAAATATAATTGGCCTGGCAATGTAAGAGAACTAGAGAATGTTGTAGAATATGCAGTCAATATGGAAAATAGCGACAAGATAACTTTTAGCAATCTTCCTGACAGAATACAGAGAACTTTAACGGAGAGAATTACTGAAAGATCTTTACTAAAAGAAAGAATGGATGATTACCAAAAAAAGATAATTGAAGATACCTTAGCTCAAACGGGAAAGTCACTTGAAGGAAAATTAATCGGGGCAAAACTACTAGGGATAAGCGAGTCTACATTATATAGACGACTAAGAGAATTGAATATTAAGGAATAAATGATAAAATTAATAAAAGGATAGGTGTTTTGATGAACGACAAGAGAATTGATGGAAGATTAAATGATGAATTAAGAAAGGTGAAAATAACAAATAACTATTTAATTCACCCTGAAGGATCAGTATTGATTGAGATGGGTAATACAAAGGTTATTTGCACAGCATCTATTGAAGATAAGACAGCGATGCATTTGAGAGGTTCTGGCAAAGGTTGGATTACAGCTGAATATGGAATGCTTCCAAGGTCAACTGGAACTAGAAAAGTGAGAGATGGCACTAGGGGAAAAGTCGATGGAAGAACGCAGGAAATCCAGAGGTTAATTGGAAGATCCCTAAGGTCAGTAGTTGATTTTGAATTACTTGGTGAAAGAACTATTTGGATCGATTGCGATGTAATTCAAGCTGATGGTGGAACAAGGACAGCATCTATAACTGGAGCTTTCATCGCTTTGGTATTTGCATTAAAGAAGTTAAAAGATGATAATGTAATTGAAAAGAGTCCACTTATTAATTATGTTTCAGCGATTAGTGTTGGAATTGTTAAAGATGAAGCAATGCTTGATTTGTGCTATGAAGAAGATTCAAGCGCTCAAGTAGATATGAATTTGGTGATGACAGAAACCGGTGAATATATAGAAATTCAAGGCACAGGAGAAGAAAGGGCATACACAGAATCAGAATTGCTTAAACTTCTAAGCTTGGGGAAATTGGGATGTAACAAATTAATTGAAATTCAAAAGGAAATAATTGGAGACATAAATTTTTAAACTTAAGGAGAAATAAATGGAAATTGTAGCGGCGACTAAGAACAAGCATAAGATACAAGAAATTGAAAAAATTACTTCCAAATTTGGGATGCATATAATTTCACGGGATGAGGTTATTGATCCAGATATTGAGATAATAGAAGATGGTGAAACCTTTCAAGAGAATTCATTAAAAAAAGCGGTAGAAATTATGAAGCTCTCTGGTAAGACAGCAATATCAGATGATTCGGGCTTAATGGTGGATGCCTTAGATGGTGCGCCAGGAGTAATTTCAGCAAGATTTGCTGGAGAAAGTGCATCTGATTATGAAAACAACCAGAAGCTTTTGGAGCTGCTTAAAAACATACCATTTGAGGAAAGAACAGCAAAATTTGTATCAGTTATTACATTGGCGTACGATAATGGCAATGTAATTCAGACTTATGGGGAATGCAGAGGCCATATAATATTTGAGGAAAAAGGAACAAATGGTTTCGGATATGATCCAATGTTTGTACCAAATGGATTTGAAAAGACTTTTGCAGAACTCTCTGGAGAAGAGAAGAATAAAATTAGTCATAGAGCAAAAGCTCTTGAGGAATTAAAGAAAAAGCTTGATTCAAACATGAGGTAGAGTATGAAACTAACTAGGAAAAAACTGTTGCATATAACTATGCACATACTCAAAGAATTGCAGGACCCATATTATGCTGGGGCGCCTGCCGAACTAGCCTTCTTCTTTTTGCTATCTTTTGTACCACTCACAATTCTACTCGGACAAGCGCTAGGTGTATTATCCATATCAACGGAGTGGCTCAGAAGTATAATTGCGAGCCAGGCAACTGCTAGTTTAGCCAACATTGTTAATGAAATACTAATTAATGATCCACCAAAAAGCATGAATATTATCCTTATAATTGTAATTGCTTGGGCGAGTTCCAGAGGACAATATTCATTGATTAGAATTTCAAATTATGCATATGAACATGGTGGAGTTAGCTTTTCATATCTTCACGAAAGAATTAGAGCAATTAAAACTGTTGTTTTAACTTTGATAATTATAGTCTTCAGTTTAACAATTTTAGTTTATGGAGAAATAATCATTAAAGCAGTTGCATATTACTTTGATCAAACGAGAGGCTCGGAATTCCTAGTGAAAAACATCTGGTTTGTAATAAGGTGGCCTATCGCGGCAACAATCTATTTATTTACTATAGGGTTTACATATATGATGCTGCCAGCTGAAAAGTTGCATATAAAAGAGATCATCCCAGGAACAATTTATTCTTCAATATTCATTTTGCTTGCCTCAGTAATATACTCGCAATTCATTTCATCATTTAAATTCACAGGATTAATTTATGGAAGCTTGGCTACGGTAGTGGCACTAATGATCTGGTTTTATATTGTAGGATTTATACTTGTGATCGGAATTCTTTTTAATATTGCGTATAGGGATATAGTAGAAGGATAGGTCATAAAACCTATCCTTTATTTATTCCAACTTATTATAAAAAATTAATTAATTAATACTGATATTTTTTACCCTATTTAATGATTCTAACTGCGATTATACCCTCTACTTCATGAAGCTTTTTCAAAGCATCTTCATCCACATTTGAATCGATATCAATCAAGGTATAAGCATACTCACCTTTACTTCTATTGTTCAAATCACTAATGTTGATATTAAGCTCTGCAAGCGCGTTTGTTATTTTTCCAAGCATTGCGGGGATATTTTTATTCAAGACCCCAATTCTTCCTTGAGTATTGCATATTCCCATTCGACAGTCTGGAAAATTTACAGAATTAGTGATATTACCATTTTCTAAGTAATCCATTAACTGCTCTACGGCCATAACAGCGCAATTATCTTCCGATTCCTTGGTTGAAGCTCCAAGATGTGGAATAGAAATGATTTTATCATTTTGGATTACATCTTCATTTGGGAAGTCCGTAACATATTGTCTAACCTGTCCAGCTTTAAGAGCAATTAAAAGTTCTTGTTCATCAACTATTTTATCCCTTGAGAAATTTAATATACACACTCCATGCTTCATATTTGAAAGTTGGTCTTT
>CAYRVM010000015.1:9599-14964 GCA_964427575.1 uncultured Oscillospiraceae bacterium
ATAAAGTTTTTTGTAGCATTTGCGTAAGGAATATGTAATGAAATATAATCACATTTTGGAAGTAGCAAATTAAGATCATCCATAAATTTAACCCGACTATCTAGCTCGTGTGCAGATTTTATAGAAAGATATGGGTCATAGCCATAAACATGCATTCCGAGGTCGGAAGCTGTGTTAGCAACCATTACCCCGATAGCTCCTAATCCAAGAACACCAAGGGATTTACCTTTAATTTCATGACCTGCGAACTGACTCTTGCTTTTTTCTACAGATTTTTCAATATCGGTTGTAAGAGTTTTAGTCCAAGATATTGCCTCAGCAATATTCCTTGCAGACAATAGTAGCCCGGTTAATACAAGCTCCTTAACTGCGTTAGCGTTTGCTCCTGGAGTATTGAAAACGACAATCCCTTTTTTTGAACATACATCAACGGGAATGTTGTTATAACCAGCACCGGCCCTTGCAATACAGAGCAAATGAGAAGAAAGCTCCATGTTTAGCATATCTTGGCTTCTTACCAAAACTGCTTGTGCCTCATCAACTTGATCTGTTTGGAGGTATTTACTCGTAAACTTATCTAGGCCTTTATTAGATATTTTATTTAATGAAGCTATCTTAAACATCTGAGTTTCCTTTCTATTTAATAATTCTAGCTGAAATGATACCAGAAGCACCTTTGAGTGTTTCTAAATCATTACTGCTAATATGGGAATCAACGTCTATCAACGTATATTGATATTCACCTTTACTTCGATTTGTCATGTCGCTTATGTTAATATTCATTTCTGCCATTAAGTTAGTTATCATACCAATCATCTTTGGTATATTTTTATGCAATACTGCAACTCTACCTGCTGTTTGACAAACACCCATTGAACAATTTGGGAAGTTAACGGAATTAAATATATTTCCATTTTCTAAGTAATCCATTAATTCTTCAACCGCCATGACAGCGCAATTTTCTTCAGACTCAGAAGTTGATGCTCCTAAGTGAGGAATGCAAATTACATTGTCCAAATCCTTGACTCTTTCATTTGGGAAATCTGTTACATATCTGTGAACCTTCCCTGAATCGAGCGCTTTAATCAAAGCTTCCTCATCAACTATTTTATCTCTCGAGAAATTTAGTATATTTACGCCTTCCTTAACAATACTTAACATCTCATCGTTGATAAGCTCTTTAGTACTGTCTGAGAAGGGAACGTGTATAGCAATATAGTCGCACTGAACGAGCATTTCAGAAAGATTTTCTGATAAAGTAATTTTATTTGAAAGATCCAAGGCTGCATTTACTGAAAGATAAGGATCATATCCAATAACCTTCATATGCAAGTCAGCAGCTGCATTTGCAACTAAGACTCCTATAGCACCAAGACCAATAACTCCTAGTGTTTTGCCCCAAATTTCATTTCCAGAAAACTTTGATTTTCCTTTTTCTACTGTCTTTTCAACATCTAGAGGAATTGACTTTGCCCAATTTACACCGCTTACAATATCTCTAGAAGAGAGGAATAAACCGGCGAGAACAAGCTCTTTTACTGCGTTTGCATTAGCTCCAGGTGTATTAAAAACTACTATGCCTTTTTTTGAGCATTCTTGAACTGGGATATTGTTTGTTCCAGCACCCGCTCTTGCAATTGCATATAATTCATTTGAAAACTGCATATCGGACATTTCTTGGCTTCTAACTAAAATACCATTCGCCTGGTCCGCATCTAGAGTGAATTCATACTTAGATCCAAAAAGATTCATACCTTTAGATGAAATTTTGTTAATAGAGGCAATCTTAAACATTCGCTCTTACCTCAAAATCCTGCATAAACTTGATTAAAGCTTCAACTCCTGAAACTGGCATCGCATTATAAATGCTAGCTCTCATTCCACCAACCGAGCGATGCCCAGCCAAATTTACCAATCCTGCTGCATCAGCTTCTTTGATAAACTGTTTGTCTAAAGTCTCATTGCCAGTTACAAAGACAACATTCATTATAGAACGGTCTTCTTTATCTACTGGGCAACTGAAGAGCTTGCTATTTTCGATGGAATCGTATAATAGCTTTGCCTTATCTTCGTTTATTTTCTGGATGGCTGGAATACCCCCAAGCTTTAATACATGTTCGAAAACAAGCTTGGCAATGTAAATACCGAAAGTAGGTGGGGTATTGTACATTGAACCATTCTCGACCTGGATCTTGTAGTCGAGCATGGTTGGTATTCCATCCGGTGCAAATCCTACAAGGTCATCGCGAATTATTACTATGGTTAAGCCCGCAGGGCCAATGTTCTTTTGAGCCCCCGCATAGATTAGGCCAAATTTGGAAACGTCGTATACTTCCGACAAAATGTTGGATGACATATCTGCAACCAAAGGCACATCACCAGTGTCTGGCAGCTTAGTAATTCTTGAGCCATAAATAGTATTGTTAGTTGTAATGTGGAAATAGTCAGCATCCTTTGAAAAATCCTTCGAATCAATCTTGGGGATATAGGAAAACATCTTATCCTCTGAAGAAGCTATAACATTAACCTTGCCAAATTTCTTAGCTTCCGAAGCCGCCTTTTTTGCCCACATTCCTGTTATTAAAAAATCAGCTTTCTTCGAATTCCTAAATAAATTCATAGGAATCATAGAAAATTGCATTGATGCACCACCTTGCAAGAAGAGAACTTTATAGTTTTCTGGAATATCCATCAATTCTCTTAAACTAGCTTCAGCACCAGCAATAATCTTCTCGAATTCCAAGGAGCGGTGGCTTAGCTCCATTACTGACATACCAGAGCCATTATAATTAGTGAGCTCTTTTCCAGCCTCTTCTAGAACCTCTAAAGGTAGCATGGAAGGACCGGCAGAAAAATTATATATTCTGTTCATATTTTCTCTCCTCCTTGGATTTTATTGTACACAATTATAGCACTTTGTGTTAAAATGGTAAAGATAAAATTGGATATTATACCTTAGAGAGAGGAACCATAAATGAAGTATTTAGTAGTGCTTTTAGATGGAGCGGCAGATGAAAAAATTGGCAGTCTTGGAGATAAAACTCCTCTTGAGGTTGCTTCGATAAATAATATTGATTTCTTAGCTCAATGTGGAGAAATCGGTACTGTAAGTACAATTCCAAAAGGTATGTCACCAGGGAGCGATACAGCTAATTTATCAGTGCTTGGTTACGATCCTAAAGTTTATCACACTGGAAGATCGCCATTAGAAGCTGTAAGTATGGGTATAGAGCTATCAGAAACAGATTTAGCATTAAGATGCAATCTAGTAACGCTTACCGAAACTGAAGAATATGAGAAGAAAAAAATAATTGACCATAGCGCAGGAGATATTTCAAGCGCTGAAGCTAGAGAACTTATTTTAAGTATCCAAGATAAATTTGGAAACGATAATTTAAAATTCTATCCCGGAGTAAGCTATAGGCATGCTACCATTATAAATAATGGCAAAATTGATGAAGAACTTATCCCACCTCACGATATACTCACCAGAGTGATAAACGATTATTTACCTACCCCCAATTCAGAATACAGACTTAGGGAGATAATGAAAGAAAGCTTTGAAGTTCTTTCAAAACACCCCATCAATATAGAAAGAGTAAAGCAGGGGAAAAATCCTGGGAACTCAATATGGCTCTGGGGACAAGGCAAGAAGCCTAAACTTCCTCAATTTATAGATAAATATGGAGTAACTGGCTCAGTTATCTCTGCAGTGGATTTGATTAAAGGAATCGGCCTTTGCGCTGGATTAAAATCAATAGATGTACCTACAGCAACTGGGACTATACATACTGACTATAAAGCCAAAGCGGAAGCAGCAATAAATGCTTTTACTCAAGGTGATGATTTCATATTTATTCATGTCGAAGCTCCTGACGAATGTTCGCACCAAGGAGATCTTGATGGAAAGATTAAATCGATAGAGTTAATAGATGAAAAAATTGTTAAACCTCTATATGATTATCTAAGAGATTCAGGAGAAGATTATAAAATTCTGATTTTACCAGACCATGCAACTCCTATTTCAATAAGAACTCACTCATCAACCCCAGTTCCATTTTGCATCTTTAACAGTACAAAAAATAGATACAATAGGAGCAACGCATTTACAGAAGCTATTGGAAGTCAAGGAGAGTTCTTTGCAAATGGTTATGAATTAACGGATTATTTTCTAAAATAACTAATAGATGGAGACAACAATGAATAAAATAATAGCTACATTCCTTAGCCTTGCTATAATATTAGGCTGCGTACAATTTTCTTTTGCAACCAGCCTCGCACCCCAGATAGTAGGAGATGCAGCAGTATTAATCGACGGAGCAACAGGGCAGGTCTTATACGATAAGCAGATGAACAAGCAAAAATACCCTGCAAGTATTACAAAGATTATGACAGCGCTACTGACTTTGGAAAACTTGGATTTAACTCAAAAAATAATAATTGATGCAGATACACCATTCACCGATGGTACAAGAATATTTCTAGTAGAAGGTGAAGTGGTGACGGTTGAACAACTATTAAATGCAATGCTTATTGAGTCTGCAAACGATGCGGCAACAGCAATCGGGAAAGAAATCTCGGGAACAATTCCAGAATTCTCTAATTTGATGAATCAAAGAGCAAAGGAACTCGGCGCAAAAAATACAAACTTCAATAACCCTAATGGATTGCCAGACCTTACCCACATCACAACCGCTTATGATCTTGCAATGATTACAAAAGAAGCATTAACACATGAACAGATAAGAAAAGTAATTTCGACATACAAATATACTTTTGCAGCTACTAACAAACAGCCAGAAAGATACCTATACAATAAAAACAGACTAATATACGATACTGTAACGAAAGTAAATCTAAATGGTGCAATAATACCAGTTAAATATGACGGTGCGACTGGAGTTAAAACTGGATACACTGGAGACGCAGGGTACTGCTTAATATCATCAGCTAAAAGAGATGGAATGGAATTAATTGCTGTAGTCTTACAATCAGACAATGCAAACTTATTTCTCGATAGCATAAAACTCCTTAACTACGGCTTTGAAAACTATAAAAGTGTTAAAGTTACTGAAAAAGGCACCGACATAAGTCAGGTTACTGTATTAGGAGGCAATATAGATTCTGTAGAAGCAATCATTGGTGAGGATGTCTACGCAACATTACCGATTGATGCGTCTCCTGATATTGTAAGCACAGAAGTTGGATTGGATACAAATCTTATTGCGCCCATCGAAGCGGGGCAGAAAATAGGAAGCATAACAGTATATGAGGCAAATAATAAATTAGGTGAATTTGACATAGTTGCGAAAAATGATGTGCCTGGCAGCGCATGGCTTACTTTAAGTAATATTTTCAACTATAC
>CAYRVM010000016.1:0-14353 GCA_964427575.1 uncultured Oscillospiraceae bacterium
TGTTGGCGAAATCTTAGTAAAATTTCATCCAACAGCAAACAATGACATTATCAATTTAATTGAAGCTGAAGGTGGAGAAGCAGTTGTTCCAGATTTGACTGATTTTTTCCTTTATGGAATGTATAGCAAGGAATATAATTTTCATTATCTATCAGGTACATACAAGGTAATGCTTGCAAACGCTGCAGCAATAAAGTTTATTGAAAAATTTAGACTGAGTGCTAGAGATGCTCTTCATGCGAGCAAAAGATTCGAAGCACCTTTATATATTAAAGATTTGGCGGAAAAAGCGAAAAATTTAGTATCTTTAGGCAATCAATGCGGAGAAGGATGGCTACTTACAGCCGAAATGATAGAATTACTAGATCAAGGAGTAAATAATATCGCTTGTCTTCAACCATTTGCATGTCTCCCAAATCATGTTACGGGCAAAGGTATGCTAAAATCGCTCAGAAAACATAATCCAAAAGCAAATATTGTCGCTATTGATTATGATCCAGGCGCAAGCGAAGTAAATCAGATTAACAGAATAAAATTAATGATGGCAACAGCATTTAAAAACATTAAGGAGGAAAGCGAAAAATGAAAGCAGTAATTTCGGTATTAGGTAAAGACAAAATTGGTATTATTTATAATGTTACATCGGTTTTAGCTGAGTACGAGATAAATATATTGGATATTAATCAGACAATTATACAAGATTACTTTTCAATGGTTATGATTGTGGATTTACAAAAATGTTCAATCAAATTTGAAGAAATTCAAAATAAATTAGAGAAAAAGGGACAAGAAATTGGACTTTCAATTAGAATTCAGCATGAAGATATTTTCAATTCAATGTATAAGATTTAGGAGCTTTTATGAATAATTATGACTCAATATTAAAAACTATTTCTATGATAGAAAATGAGAAATTAGATATTAGAACAATTACAATGGGTATTTCCCTGCTTGACTGTAGCGATAGCGATGGCGAACAAGCAAGACGTAGAATTTATGATAAAATTACTTCTAAAGCTGAGAACCTTGTGAAAGTTGGGGAAGCAATAGAAAAGGAATATGGAATTCCAATTATTAATAAAAGAATTTCAGTTACTCCTATGTCACTTATAGCGCAAGCATCATCTGATTTAGATTATGTTAAGTTCGCAGAGATTATGGAAAAAGCAGCAATTGAAACAGGCGTTAACTTCATAGGAGGCTTTTCTGCGTTAGTACACAAAGGATACACCAAGGGGGACAAGATTTTAATCAGATCAATTCCAGAAGCTTTAGCTTGTACTCAAAGAGTTTGCTCTTCAGTCAACATCGGATCCAGCAAAACAGGAATTAATATGGATGCTGTTAAGGAAATGGGCGAGATAATTTTGGACACTGCACAGCTTACTAAAGACAGAGACAGCATCGGTTGTGCAAAGCTTGTTGTATTTGCTAATGCGGTCGAAGATAATCCATTTATGGCAGGTTCATTTCACGGAGTAGGAGAACCTGACTGTGTAATTAATGTTGGTGTTAGCGGCCCAGGCGTTGTAAAAATAGCTTTGCAAGAATGCAAAGGTCAACCTTTTGATATTGTGGCAGATACTATCAAAAAAACTGCATTTAAAATAACTAGAATGGGACAACTTGTTGCAAATGAGGCATCAAAAAGACTGGGAGTACCATTTGGAATTGTAGATTTATCTTTAGCACCAACTCCTGCAGTAGGGGATAGTATTGCTAGAATTCTTGAAGAAATGGGACTTGAAGTTACTGGCGCCCCAGGCACAACAGCAGCTTTAGCATTACTTAATGATGCGGTTAAAAAGGGCGGGGTAATGGCTTCGTCACATGTAGGTGGCTTAAGCGGAGCATTTATACCAGTGAGTGAGGACGAAGGGATGATAGCTGCAGTTAAGGCTGGGGCATTGACTTTGGAAAAATTGGAAGCAATGAGTTGCGTATGCTCGGTTGGTTTAGATATGATAGCAATTCCCGGCAAGACCAGCAAGGAAACTATTTCTGGAATTATCGCCGATGAAGCTGCTATTGGAGTAATTAATAACAAAACAACTGCTGTCAGAATAATTCCTGTAATCGGCAAAGATGTTGGAGATGAAGTTCATTTTGGTGGTCTTTTAGGTAGCGCACCAGTTATGAAAGTTAATGAATTCTCTTGTAAAGAATTTATTGATAGGGGAGGACGAATACCTGCTCCGATTCATTCAATGAAAAACTAGAATCCTAAGAGGAAAAGTGTTATAATAATTCCAGATTGAAGATTAGAAAAAATAACTGAATATAATTCAGAAATGCAGGAGAATATATAATATGGGTAGGCATGGAACAATTGCAAATAGAAAAGAATCTCAGGATTCAAAGAGAGCTCAAGTTTTTACAAAATATGCAAGAGCGATAACTGTAGCCGCTAAAACTGGCGGTGACCCATCATACAATATGACATTAAAGCATGCGATTGATAAGGCAAAAGGCATAAATATGCCAAATGACAACATAACAAGAGCAATTAAAAAAGGAACTGGAGAATTAGCTGGAGAAACATATGAAGAAAACATGTTTGAAGGATACGGTCCTGGCGGAGTTGCTGTTATTGTAGAAGTATTAACAGATAATAGAAATAGAAGTACAGCCGCAATTAAGCATGCATTTGATAAATATGAAGGAAATCTGGGAGCAATCGGTTGTGTCTCATATATGTTTGATAGAAAAGGTTTAATAATTATAGAAAAAACTGACGAAGTGGATGAAGACAAGCTGATGGAAGTTGCGCTTGAAGCTGGTATGGACGACATGATAACTAGAGAAGATAGTTATGAGATCCTTACGTCAACTGATTCCTTTGATGCTGTAACAGAAGCTTTAAAAGAAGCTGGATTTATTCTGGTTGAAGCAGATATTGAATTAATACCATCGTTGGAAGCAACCCCAACTGGTGAATTCGAAATTAAGAACCTAAAGAAAATGATAGCGGTTCTTGAAGAAAATGACGATGTACAGAAAGTACATCACAATTGTACCTTTGACTTAGACGAATAAAAAATAATTAACAACAATTTACTGTCCTAGAGTGTGCGTTATGGCCGTGTAATTTAACCTACATTAAGTTCACGGGAATTCGGGTTTTCGAAGCTTCATGTGTGATTCTTAATTGAAATGACAGAGTTAGAAATAGAGTACCCACCTATCTATGATAGGGTGTGAATTATTTGGTCAGACGGCACCCTGGGTTTTAAATTCAAATGTTGATTTTTTATGAATAAAGTATTATTATAATCATATAGTTCACTATACGAAATCATGTTTCGCATAGTGAAACGAATATGATTTTTTTATTATAATAACAATATACACTTGGAGGGAAAAATGAGTTTTAAATCAGACATCGAAATAGCCCAGGAGACAAAAGCGGAAAATATTCAAGTTATTGCAGAAAAATTGAACATTAATCAAGAATATGTTGAATGTTATGGAAAATACAAAGCCAAGATTGATTACAACATTCTTGAGACTTTGAAAGAAAAGAAGAATGGAAGATTGATATTAGTTACAGCTATCAATCCAACACCTGCAGGAGAAGGCAAAACGACCACTACGGTAGGACTTGGAGATGCATTAAGCCAATTGGGTAATAAGACAGTAATTGCGCTTAGAGAGCCATCCTTAGGCCCTGTTTTCGGTGTAAAAGGTGGAGCTGCTGGCGGTGGATATTCACAAGTAATACCAATGGAAGATATAAACTTGCATTTTACTGGCGATATCCATGCGGTAACTACAGCAAATAATCTTATTGCAGCTTTAATTGATAATCATATACATCAAGGAAATTCGTTAGAAATTGATCCAAGAAGAATAGTCTGGAAAAGATGTATGGATATGAATGACAGGCAACTTCGATTTATTGTTGATGGATTGTCAGGGAAACCTAATGGAACACCAAGAGAAGATGGGTTTGATATAACGGTCGCTTCAGAAATCATGGCAATCTTATGCCTATCTAACGATTTAATTGAGCTTAAAGATAAAATTGGTTCAATTATAGTTGCGTACAGTTATAAGGGATTGCCAATAACAGTTAGCGATATTAAGGCGCAAGGAGCTGCGGCAGCGCTTCTTAAAGATGCGTTGAAGCCAAACTTGGTACAAACCTTAGAAAAAACACCAGCCTTTATTCACGGTGGACCTTTTGCAAACATAGCACATGGTTGCAACAGTGTAATGGCAACTAAGCTTGCATTAAAATTAGGAGATTATGTTGTAACTGAAGCTGGATTTGGAGCAGACCTTGGAGCAGAAAAATTTATTGATATTAAATGTCGTCAAAGTGGCTTAAGACCTGATGCTGTAGTTATTGTAGCTACTGCAAGAGCATTAAAGTTACATGGTGGTGTAGATAAAAAGGAACTTTCTAATGAAAATATTCCTGCTATAGAAAGAGGTATAGAGAACCTGCTTAAGCATGTTTCAAATATTACAAACGTTTTCGGGTTACCAACGGTAGTTGCAATTAATAAATTTCCATTAGATACTCAAGCCGAGCTAGATTATATAGTTAATAAATGCAAAGAATCTAATGTAAGCGCAGTGCTTTCAGAGGTTTGGGCGAAAGGCGGAAAAGGTGGTATCGATTTGGCGAAGGAAGTAATATCGTCGATTGAAACTAAGAAAAATAATTTTAGCTTCTCATACGATGTTAATCTACCAATCAAGGAAAAAATCAATGCAATTGCTAAGAAGATTTACGGAGCAGAAGGTGTTGATTTCTTAGGAAACACAGAAAAACAAATTAAAGAAATTGAAGAAATGGGCTTTGGAAAATTGCCTATCTGTATGGCGAAGACTCAATATTCTCTTTCCGATGATCCTTCAAAACTTGGTAAACCAGAAAACTTTAGAATTAGCGTAAGAAACGTAAAGGCTGCTGTTGGAGCTGGATTTATTGTAGCAATAACAGGCGAAATTATGACTATGCCAGGATTACCAAAAGTGCCTTCTGCTGAATTTATTGATGTAGACAGTACAGGTAAGATATCGGGGTTATTTTAGGTGGTAAAATGATTGATGATGGGTATATCCAATTTTTAGATAGCTTGGCTTCTAAGGACCCAGTACCAGGCGGCGGTGGCGCAAGCGCTTTAGCTGCTTGCATTGGCGTAGCTTTGACCATGATGGTTGGTAACTTAACTGTTGAGAAAAGAAAGTACGCTGATGTTGAAAATAAAGTCAATGAACTTCTTGAAAAGTCTAAAAAACTAGAGACAGAGTTCCAAGCTTTAATAAAGAAAGATGCAGAAGTCTTTCTACCACTATCAATTGCTTACTCTATGCCAACTAACAATGAACAAGAAATCTTGAATAAGAAAAAAACCCTCCAAATAGCCTTAATCCCTGCTGCGAAGGTTCCTCTAGAGATAGCTGAAAAAGCATTAGAAGCTTTATTGATTGCTAATGAAATGAGCAAAATTGGGAGCAGAATTGTTATAAGTGATTCCGGTGTATCGGCAGCAATGCTGAAAGCTGCGCTACAAGGCGCTAAGCTCAATGTACTTATCAACACAAAACTTATTGAAGAAGGCAAACAAAAGCAAGAAATACTTAAACGACTAGATATTGCAGTATCTTCTGGCCTTGAGATTGCCGATGAAATATACAGATACGTAGAAGGAGAATTGTAATGGCTAATATCCTTTATGGCAAACCAGTTGCTGAAGAATTAAAGTTAAAATTCCTTAAAGAAAAAGAAGTTTTGTTTTTAAAGGGTATTGTTCCACAGATATGCATCGTTAGGGTAGGAGATAAAAAAGATGACATCGCTTACGAAACAAGAATTGAAAAAAATTGTCTAGAATTAGGTGTTAATTTAAAGAAAATACAAGTTGACAATAATATAACTACGGTTAACCTATCTTCATTGATAAACGAATTAAATAACGATGTAAAAACCCACGGGATATTGATATTTAGGCCTTTGCCTGAAGATATTGACTTAGATACAATTAGAAACTCAATTAACCCAAACAAGGATATTGATAGCATGACTATTGTTAATTCTGAAAAAGTTTTTTCAGGAAATAAATCTGCGCTTGAACCATGCACGCCGTTAGCAGTAGTAGAAATACTAAAGTTCTATGGATATGAAATAGCCGGTAGCAAGGTAGGAATAGTCAATAGAAGCTTGGTTCTTGGCAAACCTCTTGCGATGATGCTTCTTCAAAATCAAGCGACGGTATCAATTGGTCATTCTAAAACAATAAACCTAACTGAATTTACCAATAGCCAAGATATAGTTGTCACAGGGATTGGAAAAGCTAAGTACTTTAATCATGATTATTTTAATGAATCAACAACAATAATCGATGTTGGTATAAATTTCAACGAGCAAGGATTATGTGGAGACGTAGATTATGATAGCGTTGTAGAAAAAGTTATGGCAATAACACCCGTACCAGGTGGAGTTGGAGCAGTAACATCTATGATGCTCTTTATGAATTTATTAAAAGCTATAAAATTACAATTTAATTAAACTTGGAGGAATATTGATAAAATGGATAATAAAACATTAAGTCCAGCTGAAATAACGGATTATTCGATTCAAGCAGGAATCAATAAATCGAAATTTAGCTTTTCAAAACTAGCAATACTCGGCTTTCTTGCTGGAGCTTTCATAGCATTTGCAGCCGAAGGTTCAAATATGGCAGCCTTCAATCTCTTTGCAGATCCGAACACTTATGGATTAGGTAAGGCATTAGCAGGATCAATATTTGGGACTGGTTTGATGCTTGTAGTATTAGCTGGAGGAGAACTTTTCACTGGTAATACAATGATGGTTACGGCTGTTTTGGAAAAGAAAATTACACTTCCATCAATGCTTAGGAACTGGACAATAGTATACATTGCAAATTTTGTAGGCTCTATATTCATAGCATATATGATGGCACAGTCCGGGTTGTTCGGTAGTGGCGCTGATATGCTTGGTGCGGTAACCTTGAAAATAGCCGTTTACAAGGTTCATTTAGGCTTTATGCAGGCCTTATATCTCGGGATTATGTGCAATTGGTTGGTTTGCCTTGCTGTTTGGATGTCTTATGGTTCTTCGTCAATGATTGGAAAAATATTCGCAATATTTTTCCCTATATGGCTTTTCATAACGTCAGGTTTTGAACACAGTGTAGCTAATATGTATTATATCCCTGCTGGTTTATTCATTAAAGGTAATGAAAAATTTTAAAATTTATTGGGGATATCTAGCGAAGCGTTAAGTGACTTAACTTGGAGAAACTTTTTCCTGCACAACCTTCTTCCTGTAACGTTAGGTAATATTATTGGCGGATCGATACTAGTAGGAATGATGTATTGGTATTCATATAAAAAATCAAAATAGAGGTTACAATGGAAAAAACAAACAATGTAAAATCAGTCGAAAAAGCGCTACTAATTTTAGACGTACTTAGTGATGCCGATGAATTAAGTTTGAGTGAAATTAGTCAGCAACTCCAGATTGATAAGGGTACAACTCATAGATTGACAGCGACTTTAAGAAGCGCTGGTTATGTTGAACAAAATATTAAAAACAAGAAATACTCACTTAGCTTTAAAGTGTTCGAAATGGGAAATAAGACTGTTGATAAAAGAGGCCTGCGCAAAACTGCAGAGCCTTTCATTGAAGATTGTTCAAAATTAGTGGGAGAAACTGTTAATTTAGGCATTAGGCACAAGAGCAATGTGATTTATATTGATAAAATAGAAAGCCATGAAACAATTAAAGTAGGGCTTTCCATAGGCAAAAAGATACCATTGTATTGCACAGGTTTAGGAAAGGTAATGTTGGCTTTTTACAAAATCGATTTACTAGAAAGTATTTTGTCAGATCAAATATTTGTAGAATTCACAACGCATACTGTAAAAAACAAAAACGCTTTAATGGAGCAATTAAGGAAGATAAGAAAAGATGGATATTTTATTGATTTCGAAGAATATATTGAAGGGCTAATATGTATAGCTGCTCCAATTTTTGACTATTTAAACGAACCTGTAGCTGCAATTAGTATTTCAATACCAAAATATCGATTTGATAACAATGATAATAAAATAAATTACTCTAAAATCGTTATTGATACTGCTAATAAAATCTCAACAAAGTTGGGATATAAAAATGGAGGTAACTAATTATGGCAAAGGTAACAACACAAAAACTTAAGGAAATGAAAGAACAAGGGATAAAGATAAGCATGACAACGGCTTATGATTATCCAACTGCCTATTTGGTAGATAAAGCTGGAATTGAAATTATTCTTGTTGGAGATTCATTAATGATGACTGTTCTTGGAGATAACTCAACTGTAGCATGCACAATGGAACAAATGCTCCATCATATAAAGCCAGTTGTGCTAGGAGCACCAAACCCAATGATAGTTGGAGATATGCCATTTGGATCATATAACTTGTCTAAAGAACAAGGCATATTAAATGCAACAAGAATGCTAAAAGAAGGAAGATGCGATGTTATTAAACTTGAAGGTGGAAAAGAAGTCGCAGAAATTGTTAAAGCTATTGTAGATGCAGGAATACCAGTAATGGGGCACATTGGTCTCACACCACAAACCGTTTCAAAACTTGGGGGTTTCAAAGTACAAGGTAAAGGAGAAGCAGCAGCGCTAAGTGTTTTAGAAGACGCCTTGGCATTGGAAAAAGCTGGAGCTTTCGGGATCGTACTTGAATGTGTACCTGAATTATTAGCTAAACTAATCACTGAAAAACTTTCAATACCAACGATTGGAATTGGTGGAGGTAGATATTGCGATGGTCAAGTTTTAGTTTTCCACGACATGATGGGTCTATTTGAAAAATTTACACCTAAATTCGTAAAACAATATATAAATCTTTCTCCTGAAATAGTAAAAGCACTAGAACAATTCAAAAGTGAAGTTCAATCAGGTGCATTTCCTGAAGAAAAACATGGATTCGGTGGAATTGGGGAAGAAGAGCTTAAAAGATTATATTAATAATCTAAGTGAAAGAGGAAGAATATGAAGATTGCAATAATTGGAGCGGGAGCCATGGGTTGCCTATTTGGAGGGAAGTTGTCAGCCAAAGATAATGAAGTTTGGTTGATGGACATCGATGAAGAGCAAATTAAGGCAATTAACACTAATGGATTAAAAATTGAAGAAAAGGATCCAAATACGGGTTTAATCAAAGACGTTTTATATGAAAATCTAAAAGCAACCTCAAATCCTAGGGATGTTGGGGTTGTTGATTTGGCCATTATCTTTGTAAAGTCTATTAACACCGGAAAAGCAATATTATCAAATATAGAAATGTTTGATAAATCTACTTACATACTTACTCTTCAAAATGGACTTGGCAATGTAGATGCAATATTAAATTACGCGTCCGAAGCACATGTGATTGCTGGAACAACTTCACACGGCGCTACAATGCTTGAAAAAGGTCATATTAAACATGCAGGGAACGGAAAAACTGTAATTGGAGAGCTAGATGGCAATAAATCGGTAGGATTAGAAAAGGTGCTCAAGGTATTGAAAGACGCTGAAATCGACACAGATATCTCTGAAAATATCCAAGGAGTAATTTGGGATAAATTATTAGTAAATATTGGGATCAACGCAATTACTGGAATTTGCAATGTTAAAAATGGAGAAATTGCATTAAACCTTAAACTTAAAGAATTAATGGAGTTGGCAGTACTCGAAGCATACGAAATTGCCAAAGCAAAAGGGGTATTGCTAAATTTCAAAGATCCAGTAGCGCATACTTTAGAAGTTAGCAAGGCTACGTCAGAAAACAAATCATCAATGCTTCAAGATGTTCAAAATTCAAGAAAGACAGAGATAGAAATGATCAATGGTGCCATAGTATCAGAAGGGATTAAATATAGTATTAATACACCAGTTAATAAAATGCTTACTAACCTCATACAATTTAAGGAGTCTATGTATGGTAAATTATAATAGTGTAATAAGTAATATAGAAAAAGAAGAATTAGTCAAATTTACTCAAAATTTGATTAGAATCAACAGTGTTTTTGATCCAGAGATTGAAGGGCAGAATGAATCAAAAGTAGCGGAATTCATATTTAAATTTCTTAGGGATCAAGGATTCGATGTAATAATTGAAAAGGTAGTTGAAAACAGGCCCAATATTATTGCAACACTTAAAGGAAAACAAACAGGGAAATCAATATTGTTTGAAGGCCATATGGATGTTGTAACAGCTGGAAATCTTGATGAATGGACAAAAGATCCGTTTGGCGGAGAAATTTATGATGGAAGAATTTATGGTAGGGGATCTTGCGACACAAAAGGTAATATGGCAGCAGCAATTTACGCTGTAAAGGCAATCAAAGACTCAAAGATTGAATTCAATGGTAAAATCGTCCTTTGTATTCCTTGCGATGAAGAAGGCATGATGATTGGAATTAAAGACTTTATAAAGAAGGGTCATGCCAAAAATATTGATGGGGCAATAATCTGCGAACCAGAAGAAAATCAAATATGTATATTCCAAAAGGGCGCAATGAGAATTGGCATTACTGTTTTTGGAAAACAGTCTCACGGATGCATGCCACTGGCAGGAATTAACCCTAATACAAGACTAGCAAAAATTATTATTGAATTAGAAAAATTTGAAAAACGAGAAAAGAGAAGGCTTGGAAAACATAAATATTTAGGCTTTCCAAGTGTAACTCCAACAATAATAATTTCACCTAAAAAGGGTGAACGTCAGATTAACGTAGTACCAAGTGAAGCCTATATGACACTTGATATTCGAACAGTTCCAGGTCAAAAGCACTTTGAAATATTGCAGGCTATTGAAGACATATTTGTAAAACTTGCTAAGAAAGATAAAGATTTCAAAGCTAAACTTGAACTTATTGAGGAAAGACCTTGGACAGAAACAGATAAAGAAGATCCAATAGTTGAAGCTGTGAAATTCGCATATAGAAAAGTGACGTCGAAAAAACCAAAAATTAATGGAGTCCCTGGTGCAACAGATGGAACTTTCCTAAATACGTTAGCGGGCATTCCTGTTGTAGTAACTGGTGCTGGCGGACGAACAATTCCTCACCAAGGTGATGAATATGTTGATATTGAAGAACTCTTCACAACATCAAAGATATATGCAACCTGTGCATTGAATTTTTTAGCAGGTGAAAAAATTGGGAATAATAGATAAAGCTACAAATTTTAAACGAATAACAATAATCGTTGGACATTATGGGAGTGGCAAATCCGAATTTGCTATAAACTATGCTTTATATTTATCTAAAAAACTTAAAGAGGTTAGTCTTATTGATTTAGATATCGCAAGTCCATATTTTAGATCAAGGGAAAAAAGTAAACTTTTAAAAGAAAATAATATAGAAACAATTTTTAATAATTTTGGATTTGATATTAATCTTGATCTACCTTCAATCACTCCGGTTATATTTGGCGCGATTGAAAATAAAAATAAATCTGTAGTAATTGATTGCGGTGGAGATTCGAATGGAGCGAAAATTCTACTTCAATTAAAGAGATTTCTTCCAGGTAATGAGGAAATTGAAATACTATGCGTAATCAATGGAAATAGAGCGGAAACTACAAATATTGAGGGGGCAAGGAGACATATACTAGAAATTCAGGAAGAATCAGGTCTTGAAATTACTGGTCTCGTAAATAATACACATATGCTTAAACAAACTACGGTTGAAGACATAAGACACGGACAAGAAATTTGCAAATTATTACATCAGGATCTTCAGATTGCAGTTAAGCTTAATTGCATCGAGGAAACCTTGCTAAAAGAGATTCAAGCCAATAATCAAGAAAATGAATTTATTAATATATTCCCTATGCACTTGTATTTAAGGGAAAGTTGGCTGGACTTATAGTTTTATGGGAGGTTATTATGGCGCGAAATGGTCACGTTGAAATTAACAATGAAAAATGTAAAGGATGTGAACTCTGCATTTCTGTTTGCCCCACGAAAATCCTACAAATTAACAGCGAAAAAATAAATAAAAAGGGTTATCATACGGCCTGCGTTATTGATGAAACAAGATGTATTGGTTGCGGAAATTGTGGCGTTATGTGCCCTGATGGAGCAATTACAGTATATCTACTTGATTAGGGGGATTAATTTATGACAAATAAAAAGGTTTTGATGAAGGGAAATGAAGCATTTGCTTTGGCAGCTATTAAAAGTGGATGCAAGTACTATTTTGGCTATCCGATAACTCCCCAAAATGAAATACCTGAATATATGTCTCATGAGTTAAAAAAATCAGGGGGGAGCTTTGTCCAAGCCGAAAGCGAAATAGCTGCCATAAATATGGCATATGGAGCAGGGGCCGCCGGTGGAAGAGTAATGATAACATCTTCATCTCCGGGAATAGCTTTAATGCAAGAGGGACTTTCATTCCTTTGTTCGGTTGAAGTCCCATGCGTTATCATTAACGTTTCTAGAGGCGGCCCAGGAATCGGCACAATTCTACCTGGCCAATCAGACTATTACCAATCCACACGTGGTGGTGGAAATGGTGATTACCATTTGATTGTCTATGCACCAG
Source organism: uncultured Oscillospiraceae bacterium (assembly GCA_964427575.1). Taxonomy (GTDB): domain Bacteria; phylum Bacillota; class Clostridia; order Peptostreptococcales; family Anaerovoracaceae; genus JBAWWY01. The sequence goes on from CAYRVM010000016.1 coordinate 12,569, forward strand.
CTTCAATTCAAGAATCTGTTTCATTAATCATAAAAGCTTTTGATATTTCTGATTTATATAGAAATCCAGTTTTAATTCTTGTTGATGGCATGATTGGCCAAATGATGGAGCCAGTTCTTTTTCCAGAAGAGCATAAAACGGCTAAGATTGATAAGCCATGGGCGTTGACAGGGACTAAGGGGGAAAGAGTTCATAATGTAATTAAGTCAGTTCATCTGCAAGCTGAAGAGCTTGAGGATTGGAATACACATTTGGCAAAGAAGTTTAAAATTATTAAAGATAAAGAAGTGCTTTATGAAGAAATAAATACTCAAGATGCGGAAGTTGTCTTTGTAGCTTATGGGACTACATCAAGAATTGTTAAAGAAGCTATGGAAACATTAAAAGAAGAAGGAATCAACACTGGAATAATAAGGCCTATTACTTTATGGCCATTTCCATATCAAGCCTTAGAAAATCTTAACAGCAAAGTTAAGGCGGTTATATCAGTTGAGCTTTCTCAAGGACAGATGGTTGATGATGTAAGGCTTGGCGTTAACGGGAAAATACCAGTTCATTTTGTCGGAAGATGCGGTGGTATTGTTATTTCTTCAAGCGAAATCGTTGATTTTGCAAAAAGTGTTTTGGGGGTGAAATAATTGAAAACAGTCTTTAAATTCACTAAAGGAATGTCAGATGTAGACACGAGTTACTGCCCAGGATGCACTCATGGGATTTGCCATAGAATAATTATGGAGTCGTTAGATGAACTCAATTTATTAGGAAAAACAATAGGAATTTCACCGGTTGGTTGCAGTATACTCGCTCACAATTATATGACAGTTGATATGTGTGAAGCTTGCCATGGTAGAGCTCCTGCGATTGCGACTGGACTAAAAAGAGTTCACCCTGATGCAACAATATTTACATATCAAGGGGACGGAGACCTTGCATCTATTGGTACTAGCGAGATAATTCATGCTGCTCATCGAGGAGAAAACTTTACAACATTTTTTATCAATAATGCAATTTACGGAATGACCGGAGGTCAGATGGCTCCAACTACACTCATTGGACAAAAAACTAGCACAACAGTAGAGGGCAGGAATTATATAGACTCAGGTAATCCACTCAGAATGGCTGAAATGATAGCTACCATTGATGGAGCTATTTTTGTCGAAAGAGTATCAGTTGACTCCCCAGTAAATATTTTTAAAGCTAAAAAAGTTGTAAAAAAAGCAATTCAAATTCAGCAGATGGGTTTGGGGTTTACTTTTGTTGAAATCCTATCGACCTGCCCTACTAATTGGGGTTATTCTCCAGTTGATGCTACAAAATGGTTAAGAGAAAACATGATTCCATATTTTCCTCTTCAAAACTTCAAAAATGTTGAGATACCTACTCCATCAGAAATTAAGGGGGGTTGATTTATGAGTATCAATAAAATGATAATTTCTGGCTTCGGTGGGCAAGGAGTCATGCTAATAGGGCAATTGATCGCTTATGCCGCAATGATTGAAAATAAACATGTTACTTGGCTCCCAGCTTATGGCCCCGAAATGCGTGGGGGAACAGCAAATTGTAGCATTATTGTGTCAGATAAGGAAATAAGTTCACCGGTAATTTCAAAGGCTACCGAATTAGTAGTTTTTAATTATCAGTCTTTAATAAAATTCGAACCATTTTTAGCAGATGGAGGAAAATTATATATTAACAAATCAATGATTAGTGAATCTTTTGAAAGAGAAAATATAAATATTTATGGGGTAGATGCTAATGAGATTGCAATTTCATTAGGCAATGAAA
>CAYRVM010000017.1:0-13925 GCA_964427575.1 uncultured Oscillospiraceae bacterium
CTTCTTTAATTGTTATACCACGTTATATGACATTATATCAACTCTTTAGCTGATTCTTTAAAAATTAATTTTCATTGCACTTCCGCATAAAGCTTCATCAATGTTCCGAAATTTAGCTTTTGGCGTAATAAAACCATAATAATTTTCTACTGGACGTGGGTGAATTTTTCCTTTTTCTTTCTCTTTCTTTTCCCACTCAAGGTATGATTCAAGCAATTCGCTTTCTGGTAAGGGTTTAAGCATCATTATTGCTGCTTCTTGAGGTGTACAGTAAGCCCTGAATGAATCGGTGTGAGCTTCATACACTATTTTAATTCGGTACTCTCTAGGGTTAAATCTCATCATAGGGGCTACAAAAATGATAGCTCTCGCCATCATTAAAGCCTCTTTGCCTCCTGGACTTAAAAGCTTGGCTTCCAGTGAGTCTGGCTCGTGCCTTTCTAGTAGGTCTTGACTCAATGTAAATGTTTTTGTTTTAATTTGTTCATCCATTTAGTTTTCTTCTCCTTGTTTATTTAACCCTCTTCCTGCTTGTGTAATCTAGAGTTCATTTCTGATAAGGGCACCCCAAACAAATTAGCTAAGATAGGCGTATGAATTGATGATAGCCCCCATTTCTCCATTTGCTGTTTAATCATGTGTTCTGGCATTAATAAGTAAGCTGCAAATTTATTTGCTTCTTCCGCTAAATCATCAGGTGATGAACTTTTGCCATCTCTTAGTAAAATATCTCGGTCGACATCTGTATGCATAACTGCATGCCCCAATTCATGTGCCAAAGTAAACACCATTCGCTTTGGTGGTCTAGTAGAGTTAATCAAAATCTTATTTTCTTTCCTGAAAAAAGCACCTTCTATTTCATGTTCTTTGCTGTTTTTCTCTGATTGAAAATACTCTACTTGAAAGCCTTCTTTTTCACAAATCATGAAAATATCAACAACAGGCTCCTGTATATTGTATTTATCGAGTAAATTCAAGGTAATAGTTTCAATTGTCATTTGTTTTTTCTCCTGTTTCTTTATCGAGTCTTTCTATTAAATAGGGGAAACCTGTTAATCCACCTATAATTAATTCCATTTCTCGGTAATTACGTGCAGAGTTGCACCTCTGAGGTGTTTGATAATTTGGCGAATTGTAGTATAGGGTTACTTCGTTTCTGCCAATTTCAACATATTGTTTTGTAAAAAAAGTAACGCCTTCTCGATCAATTTGCTTAGTCAATTGATTGGCTAATCTTTCTACACATTCTTTACTTCTTTCTTCGTTCATTTATTTTTCTTCTCCTGTTTGTTGTTCAAGTAATAATTTGTCAATTAAAGCTTTTTTTTCAAGCAGAAACGCCTTCTCCGTTTGGAGTTCTTCAAGTTCATTGTCTTGTTTTGTTTTTATTTCTAATTCTTTTTTTTGGAACCCTATAAGTTCTTGTTTCGCGTAAGATAAAGTTAATTTTAATTTTTCGATAAAAGTGGTTAGTGTTTCTGCTTTTATTTTTTTACTTTTCATTTAACCCTCTCCCTGCTTGTTTTTTGCTTTCAAGATTAAATTTCCCGAAATATCATCTAGAGCTTCTTCGTTTAAAATTAACCTTTTAATCAACAGGTTTAAGTCTCTGCTGGTGATAGTTCCATCAATGTATAGCTCAAAACTTTTGCCCTTAGTGAGTATACCTCGCTCATATAATTTCATCATCTCTCTCCTTGCTTGTGCCTTCTGCGAATTTCATCTAAATATTCTAGTAGTTTAGGTCTCCATTCGTGCTTTTTATTCGCTATGTAATTTCTGATATGCTTTCCTAGCTGCTCTTGTATCTGCTCTTCTGTTAATTCAGGATTAGCAAGCTTAAAAGCCCCTATTTTCAAATCTAAGTCTTTGTAAAGAGGATTATTAGTAACAGGTGGAAGCATAGTCCAAGCAAGTGAATTATCTAATCTTATTTTTTTCTCTTCCATTTAAAACAATTCTCCTAATGATTGAAAGCCTACTGGATTAACTGGTTTATCGGCTATTAACGGCTTGTATGGATATGCTGCATCCATTTCTTTTTTCTGTTCCTCTTTGCAGCGTTGGGCGTAATCCTCGGCTTGGTGATAGTACTTTGCGTTTTCTTCCTCTTCGGTTAAAAGAGCAGGTAAATCTTTTAAATTCTCATAGTGTGGAGTTGCCACGGCTTTAGTATTAATGCCGTGTAAAGAGTTCAAGTAGGCTAATGTCTCTTCGTTCTTTTTCTTGAGAATCTCCTCACGCCTTGAGACTGTAGAATCCTTGATAATTAACCATTTAGCTATGGCTTTATCGCTAAACATATTTGGCATTGAAAGAGGCACGTTATTCTCTTGGAGGAACTTATCATTACAGGCACATTTATAAAAGTGCTTCATTTTTTCCAAGCCGTGTTTTTTTAGTTGAGCCTTCAGGAACTGAACATCCTTGACCCCTAGCTTATAAGCCTTCCAGCCCTGCGTCTTGGGCTGTTCTATTATCCAAGCCCATAACTCATTGAAAGTTGCATTTAATTCAGACCTAGCAGGATCTTCGGTCTTTTCTTTTTTAGCTACTGGTTTTAATTCCCTAGAATTCGAGGGAATTAGATTATTTTCGGCTAGGGTTACTAGCCTGTCAATCACCGCATCCCAGCTATCGTATTTGCCCTTTAGAGCTAATAGCCTTGCAGCTAGCTCAGGGTCATATATTGTAAATGTTTGTCTATCTGTTGTCATTTGTTTCCTGTTGTTTCCTTTTAAATTAAGCGTATGAAGTTGAACACAAGCTCTTACCCTCGTAGGGAAATAAACCGCCATGCTCCATAGTTAAATAATCTCTGCCATCGTAAGATTTTTTAACGTGTTTAACTAAAATTTCATTACTTTTAAATTCATTAACAGCAGGTATGCGATAAGAAGTAAAATGCTCATTTCGCATGTTCTGGTCTTCACGAGATTTGATTTCCTTAACCTTAATTGTCTTAGCTGTAACTCCGACTACTTGGTAAAAATCAATATTGGTTTGATCGTAACCCCATGAATAATAAAAAATATCGTTAATTTTATAATTGTGTTTTTTTTCTATTGTCATTTGTTTTCTTTCCTTTCCTTGTTTAATTATACCCTGTATCTGCATTTATTTGCATTTAATTATATTTATTTATCTGTAATACTTCAATACCAGCTCTAGGCTTGCTTATTGAACTTTCTGGTAATTCCAGATAGTTCACCACCCAAGATATTATTTTAATTAAAGACAGATTTAATAAATTCATAATTATTCTATATTCCTTGATCTAGCTTGATGATAGTACTACTCCCTTACAAATTAACGATATTGATTATTTTTAAAAAATATGCTACAAAAGAGCTATTTACTAGTATCTACTGTTTGTAAGTCATTCGACTGAGTTCAGTACTAGAACCGTAAACCGTAAGATTTTAAGTAAAAAGATGAATAAGAGTTTTTCGAGAATATTTTTTTAAAAAAAACTTTATTCCAAAATTAAAATTTTGGCTGTTGTCATTTGTTTTTTATTGATGTTTATGATTCTCTAGTCTCAATGACCTGATTTTTAAAGCGTGATGAATGAATAAGCAAATCTCTTCATTCGTTCCTGCATGAATTATCTCTTCTCCAGATTCATCAACGTAAACCAACGTTGTATATTCATCACGAAAATTAAGCTTTAATTCAAATCTTAATGGTATTGCTAATATTTCTTTTAGCAAAGAACCATGCTCTTTAATAAAACCTGTTAATTGTTTTTGCATATTAATACATCCTCGTTCTTGCTTCTTTGCTGCTAACAGCAAGTCTATTTAATTTATTAAACGTCTTCTGATCTAATACAGCTTTTAAATATCTGTGTGAACAATTAAACCAGTAGCTAGCAAATTCCATATAATTCGCAAAGCTATAGCTATTATTATTTTTGTCTTTGAATTCTATTGTCATTATTAAATCCCCTCATCCTTAAAACATACGAAATAATAACTATCTTCTTTCTCGATTGTTGCTTTCTTTTTTGCTTGAGTAACAGCATTTGATAATTTATTTGCCTCTGATTCTGTCTTAACTTGGAGTAGTACCTCTCCATCCAAAAAAGTACAACTGATTATGTTTATGTTTAAGTTTTTATTGAGTACTCTCAATAACTCTTTCTCTGGTGTTGTTTCTATTGTTTTCATTTTTCTTTTTTCCTTTTTTTTGTTTGCTTGATGATAGTTATACAGACTCACGCTTCACGTGATAAGCCTCTAAGTTTTTTTCTTTAATTTTTTCCTTGAAATTAAGATCAGTAGCGTATTTATTTCTTAATTTCTCATTTCTCTTGGACTTAGACGGAGCAAGAGACTTGTTATATTCCTTCATAATCTTGATCTGCTCTGATTCGCAGTAAGAATCTAATTGAGATTCGTCATATCCAGATTCACTAGACTTGACGTGATTATCTATCTGCTGGTTAGCATAGATAATTGCTTCACGCATACCGTGAGGTATATTCGCTAGGCACTCAGTGCCTTCTACATCATACATTTTTATTGCATAACTGATTTTTTCTCTTAACTCTGATCTTTCCATTTTTCTTTTTTCCTTTAACTGGTGATAACCAGTGCTAGCATATGCTTGTTAGATATGCTAGAAGCGGTTAGCTTGATGATAGTTTTAATTTAATTCCAACTCGATTTTATAAGCTTCTGCTTCTGCTTCTGTGTCAAAAAAAGTAGGATATTCCATGCCTGAATTTAGATTCATTTCTTTGATCTGATATAACCAATCTTCGCAGTCTTCTATAGTCTCTTTAAAGACATTTCCTCTAACTTTACTACCACTAGACCAGTGGCAAATCTGGTAACGATTGACGCCTTCACCTTCACCTAAATCATCAAAGAAATACATAGAACCTACACCAGATGGCGTACATGTCTTATCTGTTAAATATTTATCTAAGAAGCTTAGATAATCTGATTCACTGATTGAATAATCATAATTAGATATTACGTATATTTTTTTGTTTTCCATTTCTTTCTCCTTAAGCAGTTTATTGACTTGCTTAGGTCTCTCTATTACTAATTAATTCATGTAAGGCTTTAAACCTTCTACTGGTAGAACGTTGATTCTACCCTCACCAGTTGTTACTCTAACTACACCATCAACAAGCTCAACGCTTACAGGTGCCTTCTTGCCTCTAGAGATTGTTAATCTCTCAGAGTAGTATTTTTTTGTTGCTTCTAATAATGTCATTTGATTTTTCCTTTTTTTGAGACTCAGTCTTGCTTAATCTCTTATACACTTATTGTACCATGTTATAACTAAGAATTGGTTAAATATTTGAAATATTTTTATCGAATGGCTATAACCTTGCTCTAATCAGCTTTTTATTTAAAAGTTTTTTTTAAAATCAACCATTTGGTTGAGATGATTAAACCCTATAGCTTACTATAGACTTTATGTAACCCTATAGTTCAACTATAGACTTGACCCTAATTTGAATATGACACTTTAATCACTTTTTGTCAGTTTTGACACCCTTGTCAGTTATGACGAATTGCTTGTTTTTGTCAGTTTCTACATATTAACGACACTATTCCAATGATTGACCATAGTTCATTGACCTAGATCATTAACGATTGATTTATGACCGTTGAGCCATTGAATGGATTGGTTGATTGAATGACCACAGTTCATTGATTCGCTGGATTCGTTGTACACACCATAAGACTCTATATAGAGATCAGAAACACTGGAAAATCAAGCAAAACAACCACAAAAAACCATGATTCAATTCAAAAAACGGTGTATTATCTGAATCGATTGGGGACAGAAACGATAAAACCCAGTCCTAGTCAATGTTTTACTTTTTAAGCTCCTTAAGATAATACATTGTTATCTTGAATTACTTTCATTTTTGATTAAAAATCGGGGGTATACTCGGGGATTTGTAGCCCCTGTACGGGTACTTACATCCTCCCACACTTTTTCAGAATCAAAATTCAAAAAAAAAAGATCACCCATCAACCAATCAAAAAACATCACAAAACCCCTTAAATTCCCCCAAGATTAAATAAAAACTATATTAAAGCTATAATCATCCTAAAATAAAAAACAAATCAATTTAAAGTGATTTAAACGGGTAATAAACAAAATCAAGAAAGTGGTATAGTGTCTTCATGGAAATAGAAGAAATAGAGGATTTAAAGAAGCAGGCAAAGGTTATATCTGAGGCACGTATTGAGAATATGAGGGGGTATGACAAAATGGTTCAAGAAAAGAATTCTAATTTTGTAAACAATGCTTATAAAGCTCTTTATGGGAAGAATAAAGCGGGCAATAAATAAAACACCTTATTAAACCGAAAGACTAGAGTTTCTAATGCAGGCTAGTGAGAGCTAGAAGGATAAAGTTCCGCCAAAGTTTTTGGACTGTGGTATATTGAATGCATGGAAAAGATTACGGAGTATGCACGAAGTATTTGTGATCAAAGTGAAAAGAAAGTATTGGAAGCGAGAAAGCTTTACGAATTAAAGGGTTATGATGAGTATTTTATTTGCTTTGATGATTATGTTGAGATTGGTGGTAGGACTTGGGTTAAGGCTTTTGATGTAACGCAGTTTTATAAGTGTGAGAAAACGGCTGAATCGGTTAAGAGGGTAAAGGAAAAGTTTCATTACGAATCAGAAAAGCTTGTTTATGAGATTTCAGGGAAAGTTCATTACATTAATTTAGAAAGCATTGAGAGTATTAGAGAGATTTGCTTAGAGGATGGACTTAATGGGTGAATTTGATTTAGCAAAAGATTGGGAAAAAGAAATATGTTAAAAGCAAATAAAATCTATACGTTTCATTACGCTGACCACGAAATAGATTGTGTCAAAGTATTGGAAGAGTTCCCCAATAATTTTGTTGAGGTATGGCGGTTACGTGGCAGTTATGTTTTAGGTTTAACGAGAAAAAATCAGTTTAACGAGATTTTTTGCGATAAACAATTTATAAATTTAAATACCATTAGAGTAATCGAAGAGGTAAACGTTTGGGATCGAGATATTGATTAGATTATTTATTTTAACCCCTGCCAAAATTTTAATTAAGGATTTCTAACCCTTCTTGGTTAATTATGGAAAAAGAGGAAAAGAATGTTTAGATTTTTTAAAGGCAAGTGGGTAGGTGAGGATGAGCTTAGGGAAAAAGAGGATTGTATTAAATCGGCAGTGTCGAAAAATCACAAGCTTTGGGATAGGCATTTTAAGAAAGAGACTGAACTCCTGAATATCATTGAAAAAAAAGAGGAGACGATACAAGAGCTTAAGTTAGAGATATTGAGGTTAAAGGGTGGATAAGGAATTTTTAAGATCATTTTTTGAACGATTAGATAAGATGAAGGAAGAAGATCGAACATTGTCTAGATGTTTAGCAGCTATAGAGGCAAAGCGTTTATCGACTGAGGGTTTATCCGATGAAGAAGAGTTAATGTGCAAGAGGGCAATAAAGATGGCATTGCTTCAGGGGAAAATTAAAAGGTGAATAAAGAAGCATACATTCGCAAGAGTCATTCTTTCACGAAGGAATCTTTAGAGGATTTGGGGATATTAAGCAGGTACATGGGGGATATAGGGGAGAGTGCGGTATTGCGTTATTTGATAATTAATGAGATTCGGAAGGTTCCTGCTTTTAAGCCGAATAGGGAGTTAGATAAAGTAGATAGGTGGGTGGCTTATAAAAATCACGTTAAGCAATTAGGCATTGACGAAATAACAAAATATTGTATTTCATCTGCCAAATTAATTTTGCGTATATTTGAAGCTTATTTAGTAAAAAAATCATGCTCAGAAGCTTCTTCTTTTAAAGATAAGTTTGCTTTGGTGGTTGCCAACATGGAACTTATCGAAGAGAATAAGGCTTCTTCAATAAGACGATCTATCCATGAGCTTATCCCGTATGCTCAAGCATTTTATGACGATCTTTTTATTCATCTTATTGTTTCTACTATTTTTGAACTCAGGGGGGCTATTGCTCCTCCTATGCAATACATAATGAATGAAGAATATCTCTCGTACTTGCAAAGGTTTGGCACATTATGCCGAAAATGGAATAAGCTAAAAAAAGACTTATGAGCAAAGAACAGTTTGAAAATTTATTAACGCAGAATAATGCAATTGTTTTAAAACTTGGGGAAGTTTGCAAAAGGCTAACGGCTATAGAAAAAAACTTTCCATCAAAAGAAAACCTTGATAAGATAGCAGATAAGAGAGAGGATACTGAATAATGGATTTAATAAATTTACAAAGTTTACCAAATTTACAACCAGAATATGTAACTGGAAACACAAGTCAGTCTGTTTATAAGACAGAAATTACTGATATGCAGAAAATACTTTTAGAAGCTTCTTCGACTGCAAACATAAAAGCTTTTAGTGAATTAAGACCTTATATGGATAAGATAAAACCAGTAGGGAATAATATTTTAATTGAATTGCAACAGCCTGCTGGAATTGTTGTAGATGTTAGTCGCAAAAAATGGATGAATCCAGCCATTACGCTTGGTAGAGTATTTGCGGTTAGTGATTATGTTTCTAAACAGTCTCAATGGAGCATGTTAAAAACAGGAGCAATTATTAGAGTTAATGTTGCGTTGCTTGCCCAATTTAGCCAACCAAGTCTTGAATGGAAAGATGATCTTCCATTGATTAAAGCTCCCGACGGCAAAGAATATTTTGAAGGGAATATTTATAGCGTTTGGGCAGTTCCCCCTGAAAATGTTTTATTTGTAGTTGAGGATGATGATGAGTAAAACTTTATTTAAATATACTAACGGTTTTATAGATGAATCTGAATATATATGGACGGCAACTATAATTAATGCAAGAAAAAGGGAAGTTGATTTTAAAAGCAATCCTGTAACCTGCCTTAAACTTTCAGTTATTGGAGCAAACGGGAAACGGCATTTTGCTCAATTCCCTTTAGAGGAAGAAAGACCCCTAGGGCTAAAAGATTTGGCTAAATTAATTCTTTTGACGGAAAGAAAATTGCACTTTGAAGTTGATGTTGATGATGAACTGCGAGCCTTAATGGATGAAGTCGCTGGAGAGTCAAAGATTGGCTAGGGTTCCAAAATCCGTCAAAGCCCGAAGTGCAGGTAACGCATTACATTTAGCTAAAGAAGACCCTGAAAAGCTAGCTCATTTAACTGAGATTATAGATGAAATATTCTCAACTAAAGAAACAGCCTTTCTTTCTAGAAGGGAAAAGAAACATTTAATTTGCACTCGCTTTATTAAGGAGACAGGCGAAAGCGTTAGTAAGACGAATCAACTTTATTTAGCCGCAGAAGGGGCAATTCAAAACCACGTTAAAGCAGGGGATATTCTGCTTAATGTAACTAATCAACTGTCTTTACTTGCTCAAGAAGGCTTTAAAAATTTACATCAAAATGTTTACAACAAAGAGGGCGATGTTATCGGTACTAAATTTGACGGTACGGTATTTAATGGAACGATTAAAGCAAATCAAGCTTTAGCAGGCGTACTTGTTGGACAGCAGAATGTTCAGCTTCAAAGGCAGCGTAATTTGATGGATCAAAAACAGCATGAAGATAATTTGAATCTTCAAATTGCAGGCAAGGATGAACTTAAGAAATTTGCTAAAGAAGCCTTAATGAATAACCCCGATCTTGTTAGACAATTAATTGAGAAAAAAGCAAAAGCAGATTTAGAGAATAAGGGGATTCTGTGAGCGATTATGAATATGAAGATTTAATTGCTGAACTAACCGAAGATGAACTTCTGACACTTTGTGCTTATGAGCAAGATAGAAAAACTATTGAATCGAATGAGCCTTTAACCAAGGATAACTACGGGAATAACCTTTCACAAGTTGAGTTCACTAGCTCAATTGGTGATTTCAAATATGTATTAATCATTGGGGGGAATAAAATTGGCAAAACGCATATTATGGCTAAAATTGCAGTTGCTTGCTGTAAAGGAAAGGCTTTAGAATATGGCGTTGATTTTAAGACTAAGCCGCCTTTAAATATTTGGTATGGGGGCAGGACTTTAAAGGTTTTAGGGGATGAGCCTTTAAAATCCCTTAAACGTTTTTTAAAAGGCGAAGGAATAGACCACCGAACGATTTATTCAGGGCAAGAAGTTTCAGAGATGCGAATTTGGGATGATTACGGCAACGAATCAACAATTTATTTTAAGCCGTATATTGTTAAGAAAGAGGGTGTTGGAACTTGGGAATCAGGGAACGTCGATTTGGTTTTAGCCGATGAGGAAATGCCAAGAAAAATCTTTTCAGCAATTAAGCCAAAAGTTTCATTTACAGCAGGTAAAGTTTTAATGACCATGACCCCCGATCACGGGATAACTTGGTCTTATGATTTTTTACAAGGGAACGACCCCGATCACTCTATCTTATTGAAAAATGAACGGATGAAGATTATTCAAGCCACGACCTTTGATAATTTATTAAACTTTAAAATTGCTAAACAATTAGAATGGGTACGCTTCCCAACGCATCACGCTAAAAGAAGAGAACACCACCGTTATATTACAGGCATTGAACTTGCGGGATTAATTAAGAAAAACAAACTTGATTTAAAACATTTCCCCAAAAAAATAGTTGATGGGGTTGAAACTTACGATATTGTCCCAGAAGCCATTTATGTAGAAGCTCCTGATACCTTTGCTGAACATTTAAGCCAATTTTCCTATATGTCCCAAGATTATCAAATGCGGATTCTTGGCTTGTTCGTTTCTGTCGCTGGTAAAGTTTACGATTTCCAAAAATATAAACACAATGAAGACGGAACAACAACAAATTACAATGTTTTTGATTTAGAAGAACTTCCTGATTATAAAGACCTTAAGTTTTTTGCAGCGTTAGATTACGGCTATTCAGATGAATTTGTTTGTTTATTAATTGCCATTGATAAATTTGACAATAAATGGGTCTTGCAAGAAATTTATCAAAGTTATTTAACGTCAGATGAGCAAGCCCAAGCAATGATGAAAATGTTTGCTTCATGGCAGGTTATGCCTGAAATGATTGTTGCTGATAAACAAATTAACGATGAAGGACGGATCCAAGATAAACAAAAGCCGCATATCAGTTCAATTAAAAGCAGCTATCAAGATACCATGAATTTTTACAATTGGCGTCATGAAGAAATGGACAAAAGAGACCCCGAAACTAAAAGGGATAAAATAAGGCAAGACCTTAAAGAAAAGAAATTACGTTTCAATGCGTATAACAATATGACATATTATACACAACAAGAATTAATGAAAATTGAATATGCAGATACAAGAGATAAGACTAAAGGCAAAGATCACTCAGATTCAGCATTACGATACTTCTACGGGGCAAATATTAGTTATGAGTTTTTCTTAACTACCGAAGAATTAAATCAAAGAAAAAGCATTAGTCCGCAAATGCGTGCTGTATATTAACAAAAATAAGATAGAATATGTTTAGATGCCTGCCGATAAGCAAAAACAGGAAGACACCTCTAAAAATCAAGAAGCCCAGTTAAATCGTGCGGTTTCTTTGATTAATTATTTCATATCAAGACAGCAAAAGGTTTGGCAATTACGCAAGTTTTGGCGTAATATGTATAATTCTTACGATGAAGTTTTAAAAAATAAAGCTCCATGGCAAACAAAATATGCTCACGCTTTACCCTTTTTAGTTACTGAAATGAAAACTTCTTTTATTGAAGAAGGGGTCTTTGGTTCTAACGCACAAGGTTTATGGTCTGCCGCTCCGTGGGATTCGCAGTCAATCCCAATCGCTGAAAAGATAACGAAATTATTACACTATCAAGAAAATAACAGCAATCTGTTAAAAGAGGATTTTTACCTTGGAGCAAAAGGTGGCTTTAAACTTGGAGATTGGTTTTTAGAATGTTACTGGGATTATGAAGAAAGAGTAATTCAACAACCCGATCAAATGAAGTTTAGGCTTGATGGGAATATTGACCGTCCGATTATCGAACCCGAGAAGGGGAATCAGCGTAAAATTGCAGTTAGAAATCAGCCTAATGTTTGCAGCCTACCAGTAAATAGCGTATGGGTAGATGACAGTGTAACAACATGGGAAGATCAACGTATTTATATGATACGAAAAGAAATCCCGTTTAGCGTTTTGAAAGATGCTGAACAATACGGACGTTATCAAAACGTAGATAAAATTAAATTAACAAGCATGCCTAAGATGGAAAGCTTGTTCTATGAGAATGACGAGTATAATTATTTCCTAGACAATCGTTCAACTTCTCTTTACTCAAATAATATTTTAAATTCAGAAGAGCCGATGGTTGAAGTTATCCATATTGTCAATAGGCGAACTGGTGAAGTCGAATCTATCGGTAATCGTTCGGTATGGCTTGGAAGAATTAAGCCATTTAGGAATTTAACTGATTCGGTAGTACATATCAGAAATTTAGCTGACGAATCTAAGCTTTTAGGTACTTCTGATTATCAAGCTATCGTTAGCCAATGGCGTTTAATCAATAAATACCAGTCTTTAGAAGCAGATAACCTTGATATGCACTTTAGAGGTTATACGAAAATTGCTAGAGATGCTGGACCGAATGTTTTAGAAGCAATGGAGAATCTTGCTCCAGGCTCAAATATTGTAATGAACAATCTTGGGGCAGTAAGCCATGAAAGACCCGATTTATTTTCTCCAATGGTAAGCCAGTCTAAACAAGAATTAATTGCAGATACGGGTAAAGTAATGGGGCTTGATGAAATATTAAGGGGTTCAACTCCAAGCTCTAATATCCGTTCTTCTGCTCAATTCCAACAACTTGCTCAATATGGAGCAAAAATGCTATCTCGCTCTATTCGTAACGTAAGTGCTGGGCTTAAGAAAGTTGGGGAAAATTGGTTATTACTTAATTATGACTATTTAGACCCAGATGAGATTTTCCCAGTTTTAGGCAATGGAGCAGTTGAATTTGAACAGCTTTCAAAAAGCGAAATCCCGCCATTCGCTAAACTTTCAGTACGTTTAGCAGCAGATTTAGATGCTACAAAAGATAAAAAATTACAGCAATTATTACAGGCTATCAATCTTGCTCAAACTAATCCTGGTATCGCTACGCAAGAAATGATTAAAGATTGGTTTAGACAGCAAGGCGAATTTGACAATATTGATAAATATTTCCCTTTAAGCACAGAAGAATATCAACAATTAGCAAGAATGAATGTTGGCATTCAGCAAGCTCAAGGGGTAGCAAATATTAGCCAAGAGCCTTCTTTAGCGGGTGGAACGCAAGTACCAAATCCAAATCAAATATCACAAGGAAATATAAATGCAGCCCAAGCAGGATAAACACCAAATAGAAAATCTAAAAAAACGTATTTATTTTTACGAAGGTTTAGTGAATGCTTTAGAGAATCCTCCCGAAGAGGAATTGTCTAAAGTTGAAAAGCTTAGGCTTAAAGCAACGCAAGCTGAAACATTAAGCACGGTATTGCAAGATCATGCGGCTATTGTAGTTTTAAATCATATTAAAAATGCCTTGATTGGTATCGAAATGAGAATACTTGATTTATCAAGTAAGGATTTACCTGCTCCGTGGTTTGAGTTTGATAAGGAAGATTTACAGCTAATGAAAGCCTTAAGAGGGCAAAAGCAAATCCTTGAGGTATTGCTAGACACTTTAAATCCCGAAAAGCAAAAAGAAATTTCTATCAAGGCAAGAAGAGAAGCAGACGGCTTAGTCGAAAAAGTAGAAAATAAGCAAACTTCTGTTTATTGATTTTTGCCGATAAGTAAATTAATCTGATATATTGACATTAGAGAGATTAATATATGACAGACACAAACAACGCCCCAGATATTCCAAGTGGACAAGGAAGTAATCCCCCAGCAGATGCTGGACAAGGAAGCTACGCCCCCACCGAACAGACTGGACAAGCACAAAGTCAATTT